>NZ_JCBANH010000032.1:0-60886 GCF_059760925.1 Achromobacter sp. 1011791174 | reverse complement strand
GGGCGGGGGCTGGGTGGCGGGCGTGGGCGGCTATGTCTACCAGCAGGTCACGGACGACAAGGGTCCGAACAGCGCTATGGGCAAGGCGCGCGCCCTGGGCGTCGGTCCGTCGATCCGCTACGCCAGCCAGGGCGGCTGGCTGTTCACGCTGAAGTGGCAGAAGGACTTCGAGGTGCGCAACCGGCCCGAGGGCAACCAGCTGCTGGCCAAGCTGGTGATTCCGTTCTGAGGGAAAGGCGCCGGGACCGCCTGCGGTTCCGGCGCTGAATCGCGCGCGGACTCAGTGCCGCCGCAGCGTCTGGCTGGGCGTTTCCAGGTAGCGGGCCTTGTAGTCGTTGCTGAAACGGCCCATATGCGCGAAGCCCCAGCGCAGCGCCACGCCGGCGACGCTGGCGGCCTCGCCGCTCAGCAGCTCGGTGCGCGCGCGTTCCATGCGCAGGTCGCGCAGATAGTGCATGGGGCTGACGCCCAGGAATTCCTTGAAACCGCTGTAGAGGCTGCGCACGCTGACGCCGGCCACCTGCGCCAGCTGCTCGACGCTGAGCGGCTCGTGCGCGTGCGCCTGCAGGTAATCCTGCGCCCGCCGCACGTGGCGCGGCAGGATCGAACTGCGCCGCGCCGGGGCGGTCTCGCTGTAGTTGTGCAGATGCGAGGTCAGCAGGATCGAGGCGGCCAGCTGCTCGACCTGCGACAGCACCAGCTTGTGCTGCTCCAGGTCGGGATAATGGGTGGCGCAATCGACCAGATAGGACAGCAGGCAGCTCCAGGGTGCGCAGTCGCGCCAGCGAAAGCCCAGCTCGAAATGCAGCGGCTTGTCCAGCGAATGGCCCAGATAGCCGACCAGCGTGCGCTCGACCAGCGAGCGCGAGATGCGCAGCATGACCTGGTCGTTGCCGGCCTCCCAGCACATGCGCGTATCGCATTCAGGGCTGAGCACCGAGGCCAGCTCCGGCGAGGAATCGATGCGCTGCCCGCCGCTCTCGATGGCGGCCGTGCCGCACAGCGGCATCTGCACCAGGAAGAAGCTTTCCAGCGGCCCCGGCTCGATGCGCACGGTAGCGCCGTAGCGCAGCCGGCTCAGCGACAGGTCGCCCAACCCCGTGTAGTGCATGCGTGCGTCCAGCCGCTCGCCGCCGGCGGTGCGGGTCAGCTGGTGAGGCTTCATGACGCGCCCGACCATCGAGCGCACCTCATCCAGGTCGGTGGAGGCGAACAGCAGCTTTTCCGGCGCGTTGAGCAGCCGGTCGATGGGCGTGCCGGTGGCGGAGGTGCCGGTAGCGGACGCGCGCGACGGCGCGGCCGAGGACGGGGACATCGGGATCAACGTAGTGGGCATGGTTGCTGCCTCCCTTGGGGCCTGGCTGTCAGCCTGATCTTGTCTGGGCATCCGGTTGCCCGCCGGCTGCGCCCTGTGCGCCGCAACATCCGCGCAACGCCTAGTCCCACGCCGCCACAACCCTGCGGCAGCGCGGGACTTGCACAGATCCTACTACGCAGGCCGGCGCGACGCGCCACAGGAAAACCCGCCTTGGGCGGGGCCGGCTATCCGCTGCGTGCCTACACTATCCGGATAGTGCTTGAAACCTAAAAATATGAAGCCTATTGATTCTGTGCAACAGCCAGAGAGCAGGATGCTGGTGGTGTTTCAATCAAGTGCGCACCGAAACAGGAATTTCCACAACCAATTGATATCTATATTTTTTATAAAATCGGCGTTTGTCAATTGCCGTTGGGTAATCCCCCCATTTTTAGCGATTGCCAGAAGTAGGAACGCTACGCGGCCATGGCCAACCGCTGTTTGGGGGTAAATCCGCCCAGAGCCATATTTGGGCGCTCGTGATTGTAGGACCACATCCATTGCGTGGCGACGCGCTGTACGTGGTCCAGATCGTCCCAGTGATATTGAGACAGCCATTCGTAGCGCACGGTCCTGTTGAACCGTTCGACGTAGGCATTCTGTTGTGGCTTGCCCGGCTGGATGTATTCGAGCTTTATGCTCCATGCTCCGGCCCACTCGACAATTGCCGCGCTCAGGTATTCGGGTCCGTTATCGCACCGAATGGCTAAGGGCTTGCCCCGCCAGCCGATGATCTGCTTGAGCGTGCGGATCACGCGCTCGGATGGCAGCGAGAAGTCAACCTCAATGCCCAGTGCCTCGCGGTTGAAGTCGTCGATTACGTTGAACACGCGGATGCTGCGCCCATCGGCAAGCTGGTCATGCATGAAGTCCATCGACCATACCTGGTTCACGTTGGTCGGCACGGTCAGTGGCTCAGGCGTCTGCCGAACCAGCCGTTTGCGCGGCTTGATCCACAGGTTCAGTTCGAGTTCGCGATAGATCCGGTACACGCGCTTATGGTTCCAGCCAAAGCCTCGAACATTGCGCAGATACAGGAAGCACAGACCAAAGCCCCAGTTGCGGTGGTTGTCGGCCAGGCGTAGCAGCCAATTGGCGATCTCCTCGTTCTCGACGTCCGTCTTGGCGATGTACCGATAACAAGTCTGGCTGACCCTGAACGCCTCGCAGGCCATCCGGATCGATATGCCGCGATCCTGCACTGCACGATGGGCCATCTCGCGGCGGCGAGATGGCCTCACCACTTTTTTTCTAACGCCTCCGTCACGATCTCGGCCTTGAGCTTCTCCTCGACGTACATCTTGCGCAGCCGGGCGTTCTCGGCCTCTAGCTCCTTCATGCGCGCCATCAGCGATACGTCCATGCCGCCGTACTTGGAACGCCACTTGTAGAACGTAGCCGAGCTGACGCCCAGCTCACGGCACAGCTCAGGAACGGCAAGACCAGCCTCCACGCGCTTGATGGCTTCAATGATCTGGCTATCCGTGAATCTCGACTTCTTCATGTGGTAGAACTCCTCAACGAGAAAATTCTACTTCTGACCTCATCGCTTTTGCGGGGGGATTACCGTTGAAATAGCACGAAAATCCTGTTTAACCACCTAACAATTAATGCGTGACGTGGGACTTCGCAGTTGTCGACACAGTTGAACGCACATATTCGTGGACTCTCAGACCTCACTGTTGGCATCTATGCCACGACAAATCGAGTGTCATAGCCGAAAACCCACCGCAGAACGCAAGTGCCGCATGCCAATCAACGGGTCCGGCCAAAGCTCTGCAAAGAAGAAAAACCCACTACGGACGCCAACATGCGGGGCTCCCGCTGGAATGCTCAAGTACTCTGTGCAGATGACAGTTCATGAGATTCCATCCTAGATGGCCAATTTTCGGCAGATAAGCAGCCAAATCCAGCACCGCGCCTTATGGGCACTGAAGGCGCGGTGCTAGTGTCCCATCCCGCAAAGACGCCCACACAGGCGAGCGAGTTTTTGTGGGATTGAGTCTGCCGTAGCGGTCCAGATGAAGGGATTGCAGGTCTGGTTATAGAGGTTGATAAACGTATCGATCTTGGTCGTCATTTCCTTGACACTCTTGAACGAGCCGCGGCGTATGGCTTTGTCGGCGATGATCGAAAAAAAGCGCTCGACCTGATTGAGCAAACTTGAGTAGGTCGACACAAAATGTATGCGCCATCGTGGCCACTGAGCCAGCCATGCCCGCACCTTTGGATATTTATCGCTGGCGTAGTTGTCTGGGATAGAGTGCACGTCTAGTTCGAATGACAGGGCCAGATCAATGGCGCGCAGGAAATCCAGATATTCTTGGTGTCGATGCCGAGGGCGGCATTGCGCCAGCACCTGCCCGTTCATGACATTCGACGCAGCAAGCAGTGTGGTCGTGCCATGACGCACTGAATCATGGGTAACGCCTCGGACGTAACCCAGGTCCATCCACAACATGGGCTGCGTACGCTCAAGCGCCTGACACTAGCTCTTCTCATCGACACAGAGCACCAGCGCGTTCTCGGGCGGGTTCAGATATAGCCCGACCAATCGCGCAACTTCTAGATGAACAGCGGCTCCGTCGACAGTTTGAAGCTCTCCATACGACGCAGCTTGATCTGGAACGCCTTCCGATACCAGGCTACCGCTGTTTTGCTCAGGCCCTTCTCGCCGGCAAGAACCACGAGTACTCGAGTGTGTTGCACCGTCGGTGGGCTTGGTATGCAACGTCTTGTTGATCAAGTCGGTAACACACTCGTCGTCTACTGTACGCAGCCTGCCCGGGCGAACTTCATCATAGAGACCAGAGACTTGGTCCTGCGCGTAACGCCCACGCCTCTTGGTCACTGTACTTGCAGCCTCAACACCCTCGCAGACCAGCACAATCCAGGCTCGAAGCGCCAACGCCGCCGGTAGCGATCTCGAGCGCCCAATCGCACTCAACTCATTCAGTTTGACCTCAGTCAACGCCACCCCATGACGGCGTGTGTAGGAGTTAGGCATCGGCTTCTCCCAAGATGCCTTATCCTACCTATTTCCTTTGACGGTGAACTTACGGGACAGGATACTAGTGGCCGACTAAACTTCAAGCATCAGCACCACTGAATTCTGATTCTTGCCTGGAGGCCAAAATCTCTACAGGATGATCTGGCGTGACCTTTTCCACCGCCCACCCAATAGCAATGGATGCAATTGACATGCAGTCACACCGTGGGCGGCGACATTGTTTGTCCGCTTCTGGATAGCCCTAGCGTTCAGCGTGATTGATAAGATAGTTTCTTCTTGAAAGGATTATCTTACCAATCCGAACATTGCGATCGAAAGGATCCAGCTTCGAAAACTGCTCATTGATGATGCTACCTCCTCGGAGATAATCCACTAAGTCCAGAGCATGAAACTGTTGACCACGCCAGAAACTTCTTGTCTCTCCATCCCCTGTTTTGACTTCACCTCGCTTGACGACATTGATCAGTTCGTGTGCTTGTCTCACCGGATGTAAACCTATCGAGTACCCATTGAAAACTCGATTGGCAACGACAACTCCGGTATGAATTTCCGTTGTACGAGGGACATTCCATCCTAGCCAATCGATTAAGCTCTGCTGATTCTCGGCTACCCCAAGCCATTCCAATCGGTGATCCAATTGCTCTTCCGCTGTTCGGAGAAGCTCGAAGCTATTCATCGTCTCGCGCGCGCAACATGGATGATATGCATTCTTGCATTCCAGCAGAAAAAGATGGCCATCTCGCCAGCAGACAATGTCGGTTTCACGTTTTGTACCTATCTTGAAGTCGAAATTGTTCCTAACCTTGAAACCGGCATCCAACAGCGCCCGAATGACCATCTTTTCCATAGGATCTTCGTGCCCCAAGCTAGCTTTGCGTAGCTTGTTCGCGACGACAGTATTGCGAGCGAGATTTGAACGGGAAATTAGCGCAGGGGCGACGACAAAGTATTCGCCCGCAGCTATGAGAGGCTTGTATTGAAGGTCAATAAACTTCTCGTCTTCCGCGAGCGTCAGGAGCTTCAAGGCCTCATCGACTTTGTCAGGGGGAAGAATAAATTCAAGCTGCTGGCGCAAGATTGCGGCTGGCATAATTGGTAGAGTGGAACGAATTCGAAGTTTTTTTCTCAACTGGTCATCTTCTATTTCACGCAACCTCTCATCGAAGACTGCGTGTATAAAACTGAAGTAGCGTTGAACCTTGATGAGATCCATTACAAGCAGAGTGTCGCTAACCCGCAACGGACCTTCTGAATCTTGCTGATAGTTCTCAATGCCAGTACTGGCAAGAGTGACCGCATCCTCAACAAATAAGAAATCGGCGGCGAGCGGCGCAAAAAAACCAGGATCTTGTATGGTCAGGAAAACTAACCGTGTTATTGGATCATTTTCCAATATTACTAGTTCACCCATCCCTGCTTGGAATGCCTCTGCAACGAAACTGGCCATAGTCCGCGGTGTCTGCCCTTCGATTTCATATTGATGCAATACCTCTCGGACTTGAATCGCACGCTGCGTGTTGCTCTGGATGTAGCCCAGCCGAATGCTCTTCTCAAGCATCTCATCAGTCGAGCACACTTGCAGGACATTACCGTTTTCGACCACTCGATACGGCATTACATCGAGAAGTTGTTCAGCTTCTAAAAACTCGTTTATACGAGCTGCTTCGATTAGTAGATCAGCGTAGACATTCCCCGCCTGCTGGCAGAGCTGTTCATCCACATGCTGCCATAGCTTTGGCTCTCTACCGATCTCTTTTCGCATAAGGTGAAGAACATAAGACAGTGCCATCGACAAGTCCTCGCTCCCCCAGTGCCTTAGACAATTTGAATCAGCGCTTGGATCGCCGATCCACTCGCTAGAAAACGCGGCATTAACAAGAACAAGTTGGCTTTTTTGAGCGGTTAGTCGACGAGCTTTCAAACGTTCTAGGAGCGCGCCATTGGCGTGTCGCGCTTCGTCTGCAGCTGTCATTAGTATCAAGACAGATCGCAAATAGGAAAGGCGATGAGGTTGAATTGCGATCTCGGTCGCAAATTCAAGCGCCGCCTTGACGGTCTGACGCACGCCTTTTGTACGAAAATCGTACCGCGAGGCGCGAAACAATCCTGCACGTCGGACCCGAGCAATTGTTTGATCGGCGTCCCACAGCATTAGGGCCAGAAGAAGGGCGACCGCATCCTGATGTCGATTGCGACTGAGAAACTCGCCGAAATTTTCGATCGCCTTGGACACCTCATCTTTGGTAGCGACGACCCTTGTACTTTTTTTTGCAGCTTCTACCATGGCGGCCACGTGCCCATGTTCCAACAGTACCGCTGCCTTATGCTTAATTCCCATTTGAACCCCTGTTAATTTTGGTGAGTAGCTAACCGAGATGCAGTCGTTGCAGCACCTTGACGCGGAACGGCATCTTGCTAGCGATTGACCTACTTTGGTGACCTTCCGTGGCCAAGCGATGAAATATCGCCCTGCACCTTTGACAATTATGATTTATCTAGCTTATTTAAACTACCTAACACTTGAAAATCGACCTCGATCAATCAGTCTTCAAGCTGCACAGTAATCCAAGTAAACAAGGGGTGAGACCCTTCAGGTTGGAACGGGTCCTAATCTGGTTGTAATCTCCGCCACGCACTATGCGCTTCAGCGTCCCTGCCAGTAGCGCCCGTTGTGCTGCCTCTCTCCGCGCACCCGCAATTCGGCAGGCAGGGATTCCGCCACCACCGCGCCATCCCGGTCGCTGCTCCAGAAGCGCGCGCCGGCCGTCGTCCAGCGCTGCTGCACCGCCAGCGCCGGATGGCGAAAGCGATTCAGCATGCCGGCCTGGGCGATCGCGTGCCCGGCCCGCGTGGCGGCGATCAGTTCGCGGCCCGACGACGTGGCCGAGCCATGGTGTGGCGCCATCACCACATCCGTCGGCGGCAACGCGGGCGCGAGCGCGCGTTCCTGGGCCACGCCGATATCGCCGGTCAGCAGCAAGGAATGCCGCGCGCCCTGCACGCGCAGCACGCAGCTATCGGCGTTGGGATCCGCCGGATCCCGCTCGGCCGCCAGCGGATGCAGGAACGCGAAACGCAGGCCGTCGGCTTCCCAGGCCTGCCCTCGCGCGCAGCGCAATCGTGCGACAGGCAGGACATAGACGCCGGCATCCGCCCGCCCCTCTGAAATCAGCGCCGCGCGCGCGTCCCGCGCCAGAAAGGCGTCCAGGTCAAAGGACGCATGGCTGCGCCCCACCGCCACCGCGTTCAGCACCGCCCGCGTTCCGCCGACATGGTCCATGTGCACGTGCGAAAGCACCAGATCATCCAGCATGCGGATGCCGCGCGTACGCAGGTAGGGCGCCACCACCCGCTCACCGACATCGGATCCGCCCCGATGGCGCGGCCCGGCATCGAACAGCAGCGTGCGCGTGGCGGTTTCCAGCAGCACCGCGCCGCCCTGCCCCACATCCAGCGCCGTCAGCCGCCAGTATCCCGGCTCGGGCCGCTCGGGACGCCAGCACAGCAACGGCAGCATCCAGAGCCACCCGCAATGACGCCCCGGCCAGCCTCGCGCCTGCAAGGCCCAGGCCATACCCGCCAGCGCCAGCAGCAGCCAGGGCCAGGGCCAGGGCGCGGCCGCCACATCGAAGCTGGCCCAGGATGCCTCGCCCACCCAGGCGACGGGCATCATGGTCAGGTCGAATACCGCCAGCCCCGCCTGCCCGGCGCCGGCAGCCAGGCGTTCCGCGCCCGGAATCGCCGCGAACAGCGCGCACAGCAGGGACAGGGGCGTGACCAGGAAACTCACCGCCGGTATCGCCACCGCGTTCGCCAGCGGCGAGCCCGCCGACACCTGGCCCACCCAGAAGGCCAGCAGGGGCGTCAGCCCCAGCGTCACCAGCAGTTGCAGGTGGCTGGCCTGCCCCAGCCTCGCCGCCACGCGGCGGCCCAGGCCGGCCGACGGATCCACCGGCGCCGCGACGATGCGCAGCAGGATGGCGACCGCGCCGAACGACAGCCAGAAGCCCGGCGCCATCGGCGCCCAGGGGTCCAGCGCCGTCACCAAGGCGGCGGCGACGGCCAGCACCCGCCCGCCCGTCAAGGGCAGGCGCGACATGGCCGCCGCCAGCACCGTCGCCAGCATGAAGAAGGTGCGCCGGGCCGGCACGCCCCAGCCCGCGAGCAGGCAATACAGCAATGCGACCCAGGCGGCCGCCAGGCCGCCCACGATGCGCGACGGCACGCGCTCGGCCAATCCGGTGCCGCGCCAACGCGCGCGCCGCCACAGGAACGCGGCCAACATGCCCGCCACGCCGGCGATCGAGGTGACGTGCATGCCGCTGATGGACACCAGATGCGTGATGCCGCTGCGGTTGAACAGCCGCCAATCCTCGCGTGCGACCCCGGCCTGGTCGCCGATCGCCAAGGCGATCAGGACCGGCGCGTAGCGATGCCCGTCCAACGCCCGGCGCATGCCCGCGCGGATGCGGTGACGCGCGCGTTCGATCACCACGCCGGGCCCGGCCCGGGGACGGTCGGCTACAAATTTGGGCTGGCCGCGCACCGTGCCGGTGGCCCGCAGGCCCAGCGCAAACATCCGGCCTTCCGCATCCGGCAGGCCCGCGTTGCGCAGTCCCGCCGGGCGGCGCAGCACCAGCGCCATGCGCCAGACCTGCCCCGGCGCCAGCGCCGGCAGGTCCGGTCCGTCCGGTGACGCATGCCATGTAACCAGCAGGCGGGAGGGGATGCCGGGCGGCGCGGGTTCCAGCGTATCCGCGACGAAGCGCCAGCGACGGGCGTCGCCGTCCGGCAGTCCTGTCACTTGCAGCATCAGGCGCGCCACCTGATCGTGGTGCGCGTCGGATAGACCATCATCGAGGCGAGCCTGGGCCTGCCAGCTGGCGTTGAACAAGCCGGCGGACAGGCCCAATGCGAGCGCGGCGGTCAACTTCCAGGCGGCGCGTCGCGGCCGTCGCAGCGCCAGCGCCGCCAGCAGAATCGCGGCCACCAGCGCGGCGCGCGCCACCGGCCCCGGCAGCTCCGCCAGGGTCTGCGTCAGCGCCGCGCCGGCGACGAATGCGAAGCAGAAGAATCGGCCAGTGATAGGCGCCCCTTGCCGACACGGAATGCAAGCCACGGGACCATGCCGCGGGCCGGTGTCGAAGGGGATCAGCGTAGGCCGCGCGCAGACGGCCGAAGCAGGAAATGAATGGCTTCGTCACTGCGTGGCGACCGCAGCGCGAACATGTACGCGGGCGCAGCGACACGGCGCGGCCGAGTCTCGCGCGCCGCACGCCCATCCCCGCGCTACCGGAACCGCAGATTCGCCCGCCCCAATTCCCTCACCGACTTGCACCCCATCAACCGCAACGCCCGCTCGATCTCCACCCGCATCAGATCCAGCGCGCGCTCCACTCCCGGCTGGCCGGCAGCCGCCAGCGGGAACAGGTAATAGCGTCCCAGCCCCACGGCCTTGGCGCCCAGCGACAGCGCCTTCAGCACATGCGTGCCGCGCCGCACGCCGCCGTCCATCATCACGTCGATGCGGTCGCCCACCGCGTCGACGATCTCGGCCAGCTGGTCGAAGGCGCTGCGCGAGCCATCGAGCTGGCGGCCACCGTGGTTCGACAGCACGATGCCGGTGCAGCCGATGTCGGCGGCCCGACGCGCGTCCTCGACCGACATCACGCCCTTCAGGCAGAACTGGCCGCCCCAGTGCGCGACCATCTCGGCCACGTCGTCCCAGGTCATGGACGGATCCAGCATCTCGGTGAAATAGCGGCTGATGGACATGACGCCGCCGCCCATGTCCACGTGGCCGTCCAGCTGAGGCAGACGGAAGCGCTCGTGCGTGAAGTAGTTCAGCGCCCAGCCGGGCTTGGCCATGAACTGGGCGATGCCGGCCAGGTTGAGCCGGAACGGGATGGCGAAGCCGGTGCGCTTGTCGCGCTCGCGGTTGCCGCCGGTGATGCTGTCCACCGTCAGCATCATCACCTGC
The DNA here is from genome assembly GCF_059760925.1 of Achromobacter sp. 1011791174. Taxonomy (NCBI): domain Bacteria; kingdom Pseudomonadati; phylum Pseudomonadota; class Betaproteobacteria; order Burkholderiales; family Alcaligenaceae; genus Achromobacter; species Achromobacter sp. 1011791174. The sequence continues at coordinate 50,539 of NZ_JCBANH010000032.1, read as the reverse complement.
ACGCCGGCCTCCTTGGCGCGCGCCATCATGTCGCGGTTCAGGCCCCGGTCCTTGTGGAAATAGAACTGGTAGACCTGGGGGCCGCCACTGATCCGGCGCGCTTCCTCCAGGCTGACCGTGCCCAACGACGAAACGCCGAACAGGGTGCCGTGCCGGCCGGCGGCGGCGGCCACGGCGCGCTCGCCATCGTGATGGAACAGGCGCTGCAGGGCCGTGGGCGAGCAATAGACCGGCAGCGCCAGCTTCTGGCCCATCACGGTCACGGACAGGTCCACGTCGGCCACGCCGCGCAGCACATTGGGCACCAGGTCGCAGTCCTCGAAGGCGGCGGTGTTGCGCGCGTAGGTGGTTTCATCGTCGGCCGCGCCGTCGATGTAGTTGAAGATCGGCCCGGGCAGGCGCCGGCGCGCCATGGCGCGGAAGTCGTGAAAGTTATGGCACTGGTTCAGGCGCATCGCGGGACCTTGGGACGGGCGTGGAGGACGAAGCGAAACCGGCGTGCGGCAGTGCCGGGCGTAGGCTTAGTGTAGGGGCTGAGCGCCCCGGAGCGCGCCAAGGCCGCCGCGCCCGCCAACTTGACAAGCGCCGCCCCCGCTCGGAACATAGCCCCCAATTCCGCCGCGCCGCCGCCCTCGCCTACGCTGTCGCGCCCGCTCCGCGCGCGGCCTCGCATCCGCGGCCCGGCGCCCCCGGCCAGCCGCACAAACCAGGATCCGCCGGCATGGCTGACGCACGCAACGATCTCGACTCCCTCGCCCACACCTCCCGCGACCTCCACGCCGCGCTGCACCGCGACGCGCCGCTGGTGCAGTGCCTGACCAACTTCGTCTCCATGAACTACGCGGCCAACGTACTGCTGGCCGCCGGCGCCTCGCCGGCGATGGTGCACGCGGCCGAGGAAGCGCCCGAGTTCTCGCGCATCAGCGGCGCGGTGGTGATCAACATCGGCACGCTGTCCCAGCCCTGGCTGCACAGCATGCTGCTGACCGCGCAGGCGGCGTCGCAGGCCTCGGTGCCCTGGGTGCTGGACCCGGTCGCCCACCATGCCACCGCCTTCCGTCGCGACGCGGTGCGCCGGCTGCTGGCGCTGAAACCGGCCATCATCCGCGGCAACGCGTCCGAGATCATCGCGCTGGCCGGCGGCGCCAGCGCCGGACGCGGCGTGGATGCGGGCGATCCGGTGGCGCAGGCCGAGCAATCGGCGCGCGAGCTGGCGCTGGCGCAGGAGACCGTGGTGGCCGTCACCGGCGAAGTGGACTATGTCACCGACGGACACCGCGCCGTGCGCATCGCCGGCGGCGACGCGCTGATGCCGCGCGTCACGGCGACGGGCTGCGCGCTGACCGCGCTGACGGGCGCCTTCGCCGCCGTGGCCGGGCAGGCCGCCGACAGCGCGGGATCACGGCAGGCGCCCCGCGCAGCCGGTTCCCGGCACGCGGCCTATGCGGCGGCGGTCGCCGCCCTGTCCTGCTTCGCCATCGCCGGCCGCCGCGCCGGAGCGCTGGCCGACGGGCCGGGCTCGTTCGCGTGGCGCTTCCTGGACGCGCTGGCCGCCTTGCGTCCGGACGACCTGGTCGCGGAATCGCCGCTGCGCCCGTGAGCCTGCCTCAGCACCCATGACCGCCTGATGACGACCGCAAGACCGCAGGTCGCGGTTGCAACCGGGTCTTCCGTGTCATGGATGGGTCACACGGCGTCCCCAGAATTCGTCTCCTTCATATCCGGAGGAATGACGATGAAGCCCGCCCTGCGCAAGATCTTCGCCCTGTCGGCCAGCGCCGCCCTGCTAGCCAGCCTGTCCGCCTGCGGCGGCAGCGACGACGATGACGACGCGCCGCCGTCCAACGCGCTCAAGGGCGCCACGCTAGATGTCGCCATCCTGGGGACGACCGACCTGCACGCCAACGTGCTGGGCTACGACTACTACAAGCTGGCCGAGGACAAGAGCTACGGCGTGGACCGCACGGCCACGCTGATCGCCGAAGCCCGCAAGCAGAATCCGAACACGCTGCTGTTCGACAACGGCGACACCATCCAGGGCACGGCGCTGTCCGACTACCAGGCGCTGGTCAAGCCGGTGCAGTGCACGGACATGATCGCCATCTACAAGCAGATGAAGCTGCTGGCCTATGACGCGGCCACGATGGGCAACCACGAGTTCAACTACGGCCTGCCCTATCTGTCGCAGATCACCAACGTGGACTTCGGCCTGAAGGGCATCGCCAAGGGCACGCCGCAGACCAATCCCGCCGGCGCCAAGGATTGCGCGGCGCCAGGCTTTCCCTTCGTGTCGGCCAACGTGGTGTCGGCCCAGAGCAAGCAACCCATCTTCAAGCCCTGGGTGGTGTTGAACAAGACTTTCAAGGCCACCGATGCCGGCGGCAAGGCGGTCGACGTGACGCTGAAGGTGGGCGTGATCGGCTTCGCGCCGCCGCCAATCCTGCAATGGGACAAGGCCAACCTGGAAGGCCACGTCGAGGTGACGGGCTGGAAGGAAACGGCCGCGCGCTATGTGCCGGAAATGAAGGCGGCCGGCGCCGACCTGATCGTGGCGCTGGCGCATGGCGGCATCGACCTGAAGACGCCCTACAGCGCGTCCATGGAGAACGGCGCGGCTTATCTTACCCAGGTGCCGGGCATCGACGCGCTGATCACCGGCCACCAACATCTGCTGTTCCCGGACACCAACCCCAAGTCGCAGTTCGCCGGCCAGCCCGGCATCGACCTGGCCAAGGGCCTGATCAACGGCGTGCCGGCGGTGCAGGCCGGCCAGTGGGGCAACAACCTGGGCCAGATCAAGCTCAGGCTCGCCTATGACAAGGGCTGGAGCGTGCAGAAGGACGCCACCCAGGTGCAGCGGATCTCCACGCGCCTGACCGCGCAGAGCGGCAACACGCCCGCCACCTACGTCGCGCCCGACGCGGCGACGCAGCAGCTGGTGCAGGTCGAGCACGCCGCCACCATAGCCTACGTCAAGACGCCGATCGGCGCGGCGCAGTTCGACATGTCGACCTACTACGCCATGGCCGGCGACGTGTCTGCGCTGCAGATCGTCAACATGGCGCAGATCGACTACCTGAAGGACTACATCGCCCGCAACAACCCGTCCTATGCCGCCCTGCCCATCCTGTCGGCGGCGGCGCCATTCAAGGGCGGGCGCAATGGTCCCGGCGACTTCACCTTCGTCAAGCAGGGCAACATCGCGATCAACAACGCAGCCGACCTGTACCTGTATCCCAACACGCTGCAGGTGGTGCGCGTCAGCGGCGACATCGTGCGCCAGTGGCTGGAAAAGACGGCCGAGCAGTTCCGGCGCATCGACCCCGCCCAAGTCGCGCCGCAGGATCTGGTCGACACGACCTTCCCGACCTTCAACTTCGACGTGCTGTATGCCGAGGGCAATGCGTTGCGCTACGAGATAGACGTCACCCAGCCGGTGGGCTCGCGCATCGTCAACCTGACCTACAAGGGCGCCCCGCTCAATCCCGCCACCCAGTTCCTGGTCGTCACCAACAACTACCGCGCCAGCGGCGGCGGCGACTTCCCGGGCCTGGCCGGCGGCAAGGGCGACATCGTGCTGCAGGCGCCGGACGCCAGCCGCGACGTGCTGATCAGCTACATCAAGCGCCATCCCTCGCTGGACCTGGCCACCTATGGCCTGGACCGCAGCTGGCGCTTCGTCAAACTGGCTGGCCAGGCCGGACCGGTGGTGTTCGCATCGGTGCCGGGCACACTGGCGATGGCCACGGCGCATGGCGTGGGCAATGTGTCCGTGCATGACGCCACGCCGGACCCGGTGACGCAGCTGTCGCGCTACAGGATCGACCTGACGCAATAAGCGCGGACCGACGGCGGACATCCGCCGCCACGGTCGGAACCGCCGGCTCCCATTCCCTGGGAGCCGGCGGCCTTCAACGGTAGTAGACGCAGATGCGCCGCCCGTCGATCTCGTGCACCGCGATCGGCAGCGCGTACAGTGCGCTCAGCACCTCGGCGCGCACCAGCTCGGCCGGCGCGCCCTGGCATGCGACGCGGCCCTGCTTCAAGGCCACGATGCGGTCGGCATAGCAGGACGCGAAGTTGATGTCGTGCAGCACCAGCACCACGGTCTTGCCCAGCTCGTCCGCCGCCCGGCGCAGCGTGCCCATCATGGCGACGGCGTGCTTCATGTCCAGGCTGTTCAGCGGCTCGTCCAGCAGCACGTAGCGCGTGTCCTGGCACAGCACCATCGCCACGAAGGCGCGCTGGCGCTGGCCGCCGGACATCTCGTCCAGGTAGCGGTCGGCCAGGGGCTCCAGCTCCAGGTAGTCGATGGCGCGGTCGACGTGTTCCTTGTCCTGCAGCGTGAGCCGGCCGCCGCTGTGCGGATAGCGGCCAAAGGCAACCAGGTCCCTGACCGTCAAGCGCAGCGGCAGATGATTGTCCTGCCGCAGGATGGCCAGGCGGCGCGCCAGCTCGCGGCTGTCGGCGCGGGCCACGTCCAGGCCTTCCACCAGGACGCGCCCCTCGGACAGCGGCAGCAGGCGGCTGATCATGGACAGCAGCGTGGACTTGCCGGCCCCATTCGGGCCGATGATGGCGGTGACGCCGCCGGCCGGCAGCGCCAGCGTCACGCCGTCGACCACCACGCTGTCGCCGTAGCGCTTGCTGACGTTCTGGATATCGATCACCGGCGCCCCCTGCGCAATATCAGGGTCAGGAACACGATCCCGCCCAGGAATTCAATCACCACGCTCACCGTGGTGTTCAAGCGCAACACGCGTTCCAGCAGCGTCTGTCCGCCCACCAGGAACACTACCGCCAGCAGCATCGCGGCCGGCAGGGCATGCCGATGCCGGTCCGATCCCATCAGCTGATAGGCCAGGTTGCTGACCAGCAGGCCGAAGAACGTGACCGGCCCCACCAGCGCGGTCGACACGGACACCAGCGCGGCGATGGCCGCCAGCGTCGCCAACAGCGTGCGACGGTAATCCACGCCCAGGTTCACGGCGATGTCGCGGCCCAGCGCCAGCACGTCGTAGCGGCTGCGCATGCGCCACAGCATCAGCGACACCGCGCCCATGACGGCCAGCGCCACCGGCAGCAGCTCAAGGCGCACCGAATTGAAGTTGGCGAACATGCGGTCCTGCAGCACCAGGAATTCGTTCGGATCGATCAGCCGGATCACGAAGCTGGACAGGCTGCGGAACAGCAGTCCGAAGATGATGCCCACCAGCATCATCAGGTGCAGGCTGCGCACGGCGTCCGCGAACAGCCAGCGGAACAGCAGGCAGGCGAAGGCCGTCATGACGCCGACTTCCAGCAGGAACGCCGCCACCGGATGGCCCGTGGCCACGGCCGCCTGTCCGAAGACATACACCACCAGCGCCTGGATCAACAGGTAGAGCGCGTCGAAGCCCATGATGGCGGGCGTCAGGATGCGGTTGTGCGTGATGGTCTGGAACAGCACCGAGGACACCGCCACCGCATAGGCCACGGCCAGCATGGCCAGCAGCTTGCCGCCACGGAATGGCAGGATGAAGGACCAGCCGCCCTGCGCGCCCAGCGTCATGAAGGCCGCGATGCAGGCGACGGCGGCGGCCGCCAGCAGCCACAGCCGCCTCGCCTGGGGCGAGGCGCGCTGCGCGGCCGCCTGCGACGGACGCGGCGCGGCCATAGCCGAGCGGGCCTCAGGCATGACGATTCCTCCGTCCGTGCAGCAGCCACAGGAACAGCACGCTGCCGACCACGCCGACGACCGTGCCCAGGGGAATCTCATACGGATGGATCAGCAGCCGACCGACGATATCGCAGGCCAACACAAACACGCCGCCCAGGATCGCCACCCAAGGGATGGCGCGGCGCATGTTGTCGCCCAGCAGCAGGCTGACGGCGTTGGGCACGATCAGGCCCAGGAACGGGATGCTGCCGGCCGTCACCACCACGACGGCGGAAATCGCCGACACGATGAGCAGGCCCGCCAGCATCAGGCGCGCATGGTTCAGGCCCAGGTTGGCGGCGAACTCCCGGCCCATGCCGGCCACGGTGTATCGGTCCGCCGCCAGATAGGCGGCCAGGGTCAGCCCCAGGCCGATCCACAGCAGCTCGTAGCGGCCGCGCAGCACGCCCGAGAAATCGCCGGTGGTCCAAGCGTGCAGCGATTGCAGCAGGTCATAGCGGACCGCGACGAAGGTGGTGGCCGCGTGGATCACGCCGCCCAGGATCAGCCCGATCAGCGGCACGATGAAGGGCGTGCGCAGCGGCACGCGCCGCAGCAGCGCCAGGAACAGCAGCGTGCCGGCCAGGGCGAAGGCGGTGGCCGTCAGCATCTTGCCGATGACGGGCGTGTCCGGCGCCACCAGCGTCACCACCAGGATGCCCAGCGTGGCCGATTCCACGGTGCCGGCCGTGCTCGGTTCCACATAGCGGTTGCGCACCAGCATCTGCATGATGAGCCCGGCCACCGCCAGCGACATTCCGGCCAGCAGCAGCGCCAGCGTGCGCGGCACCCGGCTGACCAGCAACAGGCGCCAGGCGCGCTCGGCCTCGGGGCCGCCGCGCAGCGCGTCGAACGACAGCTGCCCGGCGCCCAGGCTGACGCTGGCCGCGCACAGGACCAGCAGCAGGCCCAGCAAGACCGCCAGTCCGGCCCAGCCGCCGGCGGGTTTCACCTGCATCCGCAAAGCGCCCTGCTCCCGGCCATGCCCCTACTTCGCCCCGGCCAGCGCGCGGGCGACCTCGTCCACGCTCTGCTGCATGGCATCCAGACCGGCGCTGCCCAGCAGGTACCAGTTGTAGTTGTTCAGGTAGACCACGCGGCCGTTCTTCCAGGCCTTGGTCGGGCGGATCAGCGCGTTGTCCAGCATGCTGCGGGCCGGGCTGCCTTCGCGGCCGATGGCGGCGTCGCGGTCGATCACGAACAGCCAGTCGGGATCGGTCTGGGCGATGAACTCATACGAGATCGCCTGGCCGTGGTTGGACACGCTCAGCCCGGCCGCGGCCGGCTTCACGCCAAAGGCGTCGTGGATCACGCCGAAGCGCGAGCCCGGGCCATAGGCGCTCATCTTGCCGCCCGTGGTCAGCACGATCAGGCCGGTGCCTGCGGCGCCGGCCTTGCCGTGCAGCGCGGCGATCGAGGCGCGCAGGGCGTCGATCTTTTCCCTGGCCTGCGCCTGCTTGCCATAGATCGCGGCCAGCAGCTCGGCGTTGCGGATCACGCTACCCACCAGGTCCTTGGCGTCGACCGTCAGGTCCACGGTGGGCGCCAGCCTGGACAGCTCGTCGTATTTGGGCGCGGAACGGCCGGCCACGAAGATCACTTGCGGCGCGGCGGCGTGGATCACTTCATAGTTCGGCTCGAACATGCTGCCGACCTTCAGATAGCGCTTGTCCGCGTACTGTTCCAGCTGCGGCGGCAGCTTGGCGGCGGCGGGCACGCCGGTGACGTCCACGCCCAGCGTGTGCAGCGTGTCCAGCACGGCCAGGTCCAGCACGACTGTCTTGGTCGGATTGGCCGGCACTGCGGTCTCGCCGCGCGCATGCTTGACGGGGATGGACGCGGCGCTGGCGGCGGCCGCCATGCCCAGGCCCAGGGCCAGTCCGGCGGCGGCGCGCGCCAGCAGGCGGCGGGTAGATGTTTGCTTGGTGTGCATCGATGGCTCCTGGTTCAGAACTTCACGCCTACGCCCAGCCAGTAACGGCGGCCGTCCTCGACATAGCCGTAGTCGTCATAGCCGACCTGCTTGTCGAACAGGTTGTAGATGCCGGCGTAGACCGACACGCGCTTGTTGACCGCGTAGGACCCGCCCAGGTCCACGAAGGTGTAGGACGGCGCCACCACCGACGACGCGGACGGGCCGGTGATGGGCTGGCTTTCCTTGCCGCGGAAGTTGATGCGGGTCCAGGCCTGCAGCGCGTCCGACGCCTGCCAATTCACGGTCGTGGTGAACAGGTGCCTGGGCAGCTGGTTCAGCGGCTGCCCCTGGTACTGGCCGGTCTTCTGCTCGGACTTGGTGAACGTGTAGCTGCTGGTCATGGACCAATCGTCCGCCAGCGGCAGCTTCATGCTCGCTTCCACGCCACGGGAATAGGCCTTGTCCACGTTCATATAGGTCGTGGGATTGGCCCCGAACTGGTTCGGCCCGTCGGTGCATTGCGACGCCGAGCACGCCACGCGCGTGATCTTGTCCTTGAAGTCGTTGTTGAAGATGGTCAGGCCGGCATTGAAGCCCGCGCCGTCGTCGTACAGGATGCCCAGTTCCTCGGTCACCGATTTCTCGGGCGTCAGATTGGGGTTGCCGTACATATTGCCGCCACGGCTGACCTGGCCCCAGCCCGCCACCGTCTGGCGCAGGTCGGGCGAACGGAAGCCGGTGGACACGCCGCCCTTCAGGGTCCAGCGCTCGGCCATGTGCCACACGCCGTACAGCCGGGGGCTGAAGTGGGTGCCGAAGTTCTCGTCCTTGTCCATGCGTAGCCCGCCGGTGACGGCGAAGCGCTCGGTCAGACGCCACTCGTCCTCGGCAAACAGCGCCCACTGGTAGCGCTCGACCTTGTTGGGGCCATTGGCCAGCTGATTGCCGGTCTGGTCCTTCAGGCGCTGGTTCAGGTAGCTGCCGCCCAGCGTCAGCGTGTGCGAACCCAGCGGCAGGGTCCAGCTGGTCTGCAGGTCCAGGTTCTTGATCTTCATCTGCCGCGAGCGGTTGTCGAACTCTTCCTGCTGCACGTAGCTGTCCGACACGCCCCAGCCCCAGCGGCCGGTGTGCGACAGCGCCCACTTGTTGCTGCGGTAGTCGGTCTCGGACGAGGCCGGGCAGCCCGTGCGCGGGCAGCGCTCGCCCGGCGCCAGCGGCGCGACGGTCTTGCCCAGCGTGTTCTGGATCTTCTGGCGGGCCGTGGTGGCCTCCAGCACGATGTCGTGGTCGCGGTTGGGCGTGAGCGCCAGCTTGGCCGTCACGCTGTTGGTGTTGCGCTTGCGGAAGCCGTCGTAAATGTTGTCTTCGTCGCGCTGCGTGGCGCGGCCATAGATCTGCAGGCCCAGCAGGTCGTTCTTGATCGGCCCGGCCAAGTAGAAATTGCCCTGGTAGATGTCGCCCGACTTGCTGCTTTCCTGGATGGTCGAGTCCATGCGGATCTCGCCGCCCCATTCGCTGGGCACCTTGCGCGTGATGATGTTGATCACGCCGCCCATCGCGTCCGAGCCATAAAGCGAGGACATCGGGCCGCGCACCACCTCGATGCGCTCGATGGCCGACAGCGGCGGCGTCCAGCCGCCCTCCACGCCCGAGGAATCGGAGTTGGTGCGGGTCTCACGGGAGTTCTGGCGCTTGCCGTCGATCAGGATCAGCGTGTACTTGGCGCCCATGCCGCGCAGGCTGATGTCCTGGCGATCGGCGCCGCCGGTGACCACCACGCCGGGCACTTCCACCAGCGCGTCGGTCACGTCGCGGTAGAACTTCTTTTCCAGGTCCTGGCGCGTGATCACGCTGATCGAGGCCGGCGCGTCCTGGATCTGCTGCTCGAAGCCGCTGGCGGTGACCACCACCGTATCCATGACCCTGGCGCGGTCCTCGCCGTCAGCCCAGGCGGAGGCCGAAACGCCCGCTCCGGCCGCGCATAGCGCGACCGCCAGGCGGGTGCGCAAATGCGTAGGCGTGCCAATGGCGCGACGCGACGCCGCGACGTGTGTGCTGCTCATATTCCTGATGCTCCCGTCCCAGGTGGACCGCCGCGCCACGCGCGCCGGCTGCCCCTGCTTCTTACGATTCATAATGAAAACTATTCTCATATTAAAATGGGAGGGATCCGATGGCGGCAACCCGCTTTCTGCAACTTTTATGTTCTTTGCACTTCTTGACGCTGCGGCATGGGGCCATGCGCCACACTGCCGGGTGCGAGAAGCACAACGCCCATGGCTACATTCCTTACCCCGACAGCGCGTCGCATCCTGCTGATCGACGACGACGCCGAACTCGCGCAGATGCTGCGCGAATACCTAGAACCCGCCCATTTCCAGCTCGCACTGGCCCACACTTGCGAACAAGGCCTGCACCTGGCCAGCCAGCAGGATTTCGACCTGCTGCTGCTGGACCTGATGCTGCCAGACGGCAACGGGCTGGACCTGCTCAAGCAGTACCGGCAGCGCTCGCGCCGGCCCGTCATCATGTTCACCGCGCACGGCGGCGAGACGGACCGCGTGCTGGGCCTGGAATTCGGCGCCGACGACTACCTGACCAAACCCTTCAGCCCGCGCGAGCTGAAGGCGCGCATCACCGCCGTGCTGCGCCGCTTCGACGAAATCCCCGAGGCCGCCCCGTCCGGTCTGGCGGTCGGCGCACTGAGCCTGGACCCGGCTTCCGGCCGGGCCCGCCTGGGCGCCGACGAGGTGGTGCTGACCGGCGCCGAGCAGCGCATCCTGGAAATCCTGATGCGCACGGCCGGGCAGGTGGTCGCGCGCGACCAGATCGGCATGTATGCGCTGGGCCGCGTGCCCGACCGCTATGATCGCAGCATCGACACACACATCAGCAGCCTGCGTCGCAAGCTGCGACTGGACAGCGGCGGCGCGCCCGCCATCCGCAATCTGCGCGGGCTGGGCTACGTGCTCGCCGCCGCGTGACCATGCCATTGCTGCCCGTGCGCTCGCTGTTCTGGCGAGCCTTCCTGACCTTCTGGAGCGCGATGGCGCTGATCCTGGTCTGCGGCATGCTGTTCACGGCGGCGGTCGCCTGGTATCGCGTGAACTCGCTCGATGGCCTGAATCCGGGCAGCCTGGCGCACGACGCCGCCCAGATCGCGCGCGAGGACGGCGCGGACGGGCTGGAACGCTGGGTCGCGGCCATGGATGCGCGCTACAGCGCGCTGAACATCTATCTGGTGGACGCCTCCGACCACGACATCCTGGGCCGCGCCCTGCCCGCGCGCCTGCGCGACTGGCTCAAGGACTATCGCGCCGCGCCGCCCGACCTATTCCCCGCCGCGTCCGCGCCGTCGCCCAGCGTGCGCGTGTCCTGGTGGGATCCGCAGCTGCTGACGCTGCCCGACGGTCGCGAACTGCTGATGCTGTTCCTGCCCTTCGATTCCTCACACTGGGAATTGCTGGGCCTGGCGCCCGTCGCGCTCGTCATCGTGCTGTTCGCCCTGGCCGTCACGGCGCCGCTGTGCTGGGCCCTGACGCGCAACGTCACCGCGCCGCTGGACGCCCTGCGGCTGGCAACGCAGGCCCTGTCGGCCGGCCAACTGGACGCGCGCACGCCGGCCCGGCTGACGCGGCGCAAGGATGAGCTGGGCCTGCTGGCGCAGGACTTCGACGCCATGGCCAGCCGCCTGCAGGCGCTGGTCGGCACGCGCGAACAGCTGCTGCGCACCATCGCCCACGAGCTGCGCTCGCCGCTGGCGCGGCTGCAGCTGGCCGTGGAATTGGCGCGGCGCAAGGACGAACGGCTGGACCTGCAGCTGGACCGCATCGAACGCGAAGGCGAACGGCTCGACGCGCTGGTGGGCAATACGCTGGCGCTGGCGAAGATGGGCGCCCTGCCCGAGCCGGCCGACATGCTCGACCTGGCCGAAGTCGTGGACGCCGTGGTCGAGGACGCGCGCTTTGAAGCGGGCGACCGCAACGTCGGCATCGCCTGGGAACGGCCCGCCCCCCTGCGCATCCAGGGCGACCTCGAGAGCCTGGCCAGCGCGATCGAGAACGTGCTGCGCAATGCGCTGCGCTTCGCGCCGACGGGCAGCAGCATCCGCCTGCGCCTGCTGGCGGGCCTGCGCGACGTGCAATTGGAAATCGAGGATCGCGGCCCGGGCGTGCCGGAGCAGGAACTGGGCTATCTGTTCGAGCCCTTCTACCGCAGCGCCTCGGGCGCGGCCATGGCGGGCAGCGGCGCCGGCCTGGGCCTGAGCATCGCGCGGGCGGCGGTGGCCGCCCACAAGGGCCGCATCTCGGCCAGCAATGTGCTGCCTCAGGGATTGAGCGTGCGCATCGAGCTGCCGCTGGCCGCGACTTGAAACGTCCCGCCGGCGAGACCTCGGGTCCGGCCGGCGGCCCGGCGAGCCCCGGGCCCCGCCTGCGCTCCGGTCAGAACGTGATATTCGCCGACACCCACAAGCGCCGGCCTTCCAGCACCTGGCGGTACGAGTTGGACCAGTTGGTGGCGGCGGTCGGCGCGCTGGCGCCGGTCTTGGTCGGCCCGTAGTTCTCGAAGTTCTTGTCGAACAGGTTGTAGACCGAGGCCGACAGGGTCACGTTCTTGCTGACCGCGTACGAGCCGCCAAGGCTGGCCAGCCAGTACGGGCTGTAGAACACCTGTTCCTTTTCCCAGTTCATGTCGTTGAACTGCTTGGCGCGGTATTCGCCGCGCACCCAGGTGCTGAACTTGTCGTTGACCTGCCACTTCAGGCCCAGGTTCAAGGCATGGCGCGGCTGCGATCCCAGCGGCTGGCCCTGCTTGGCGCCGGACGTGACCTCGCTGGCGGTCAGCGTGTAGTTGGCGTTGAACGACCAGCCCTCGAACAGCGGCACGCGGCCGCCCAGCTCGAAACCCTTGATGGTCGCCGAATCCACATTCACGCGCTGCGAGAAATTGTCCACCGGCACGCCGTTGCGCTCCCACACGCCCAGGTCCAGGCAACCCGGAACGGGGCCGCCGCTGGCGCGGCAATTGGCCACGTTCTGGTTGTCGAGCTTGTCCTTGAAGCGGGTGTGGAACGCCGTCAGGTTGCCGGTCAGGCCTGCGCCGTCGTCGTAAACCACGCCCAGCTCCGACGAGGTGCTGGTTTCGGGACGCAGTTGCGAATTGCCCAGCAGCGGCCGGGTGCCCTGCGCGCCCAGGCCGATGATGCCGTCGGTCATCAGGTTGATGTCCGGCGTCTTGTAGCCCTTGCTCACGCCGCCCTTGAAAGTCCACGCCGGCGTGGCGTTCCAGACCAGGTAGCCGCGCGGGCTCCACTTGCCGCCGAACTGCTCGTTGCGGTCGTAGCGCGCGCCCAGGGTCAGCGCCAGGTCGTCCACGATGCGCCACTCGTTCTCGGCGAACAGCGCCCACTGGTACTGGCTCAGATTCAGCGGCGCCGAGACCAGGGTGTCCTTGAACTTCTGCTCGCGCCACTGGCCGCCCATGGTGAGGCTGTGGCGCTCGTTGAACAACGGCATGGTCCACTTGGTGTCGAAGACCCAGTTGTCGTATTCCAGGTCGCGCTTGGCGCCGTCGGTCGGCTGACGCGGCGCGTTCATGGGATTGGTCCGGCCGATGGTCTCGGTGGTGTCGTACACCAGGCTGGTGTCGGAGCTGACCGAGCCGCCGTAGCGGCCCAGATGCGTCAGCGCGTAGCGCTGGCGGTTGAAGCGCATCTCGGGCTCGTAGCCGCCACCCTGCCGGTTCCTGGCCACGCTGCTGTTGAGCGTGCCCAGCTCGCCATTGGCGTTGTCGAAAACCTGCCAGTTGCTGTCGATGTCGAACAGGATGTCGTGGTTGCGGTTGGGCGTGAGCGCCAGGCGCAGGCCCAGGTTGCGCTGCAGGCTGTCGCCCAGCCCGCTGAAGCCGGCGATGTCGCCGGTGTAGTTGCCGCTGTTGTATTCCGCCTGATTGACCGGATAGCTGCCGTTGGCGCTCAGGCGCCGGTACAGGCCGCCGCGCACGGTCAGGCCCAGCTTGTCGGTGGCGATGGGGCCGCTCAGGTAGAAGGCGGAGCCGTAGTTGTTGCCATAGCGGTTATCGCCCTGGGCGGTGCCGTCCAGCGTGATCTGGCCCATCCATTCCTGGCTGACCTTGCGGGTGATGATGTTGATGACGCCGCCCATGGCATCCGAGCCGTAGAGCGTGGACATCGGGCCACGCACCACCTCGATGCGCTCGATCGCCGCCATCGGCGGGATGAAGTTGGTGTCGACGTCGCCAAAGCCGTTGGGACGCGCGCCGGAGCTGTTCTGGTTCAGCCGCTTGCCGTCGACCAGCACCAGCGTGTAGTCGCTGGGCAGACCGCGGATGCTGATGTTCATGCCGCCGGCCTTGCCGCCGCGCTCGACCGTCACGCCCTCGACATCGGCCACCGCGTCGGCCAGGTTGTGAAAGGGCTTGGTTTCGAGTTCCTCGCGCGTGATGACCGAGATGGACGCGGGCGCTTCCTTGATCTGCTGCTCGAAGCCCGACGCCGTGACCACGACGGAATCGAGCTGGTGGGTCACGCCATCCTGCGCGCCCTGGGCGTGGACGGCGCCCGATGCGGCGAGGGCCAGCGCCAGGGGAATCTGGCGCAGAGCAAGGACGGGGATGGAACGGGCTCGCCTGGAGCCGCTGGAACGGATGTGCGTGGACATGGGAGTAACCAGAAGAACCGTTCCCGAAGGAACGGCGCGCAAGGCGCTGGGCTTGGGTTCATATAGAGAACGCCAATGGTATTTATTCCCATTAACCTATTCAATTATTTGTCAGGTTTTATTCAGACAAATGACAGATTTCAGAAAAATCTGATCAAAATGACGTATTTACACGACAATTTTCACGATCTCGTCCCAACAAATCGGGGCAAAAGATCTCAGGCGGGCGTCAGTCCGACAACCCCGGCCAACCTGGGCAGCACCCGCAAGGCATTGGCGCTGGTCGCCCGCGCCACCTGTTCCGGCGTCAGCCCGCGCAGCGTCGCCAGCGTGTCCGCGATACGCGCCAGCTCGCCCGGCCGGTTGCGCCGGTCGGGCGGATGCAGCCAGGCGGGCGGAATGTCCGGCGCGTCGGTTTCCAGCACCAGGTGCTCCAGCGCCACGTCGGTGGCGTGGCGGCGGATCTGCAGCGCCCGCTCGTAGGTCATGGCCCCGCCCATGCCCAGCGCGAAGCCCAGGTCGACGAAGGCTTGCGCCTGTTGCGCGCTGCCGTTGAAGGCATGGGCGATGCCGCCGATGCGGCCATGACGGCGCAGGTGCTTGAGCAGGATGTCCTGGGACTTGCGCACATGCAGCAGCACCGGCAGGCCGAATTCGGCGGCCAGCGCCAGCTGGGCCGCGTAGAAATGTTCCTGGCGCTCGCGCGGCGCGCCGGCGGCGATCTCAGGCACGAAGAAATCCAACCCGATCTCGCCGATGGCGACGAAGCGCGGATCATCAAGGGCCTGCTGAACAGCCTCGCGCAGCGCCTGCAAGTCGCCCTCGCCCGCGCGCTCGACATACAGCGGATGGATGCCCAGCGCATAGGCGCCGCCGGCGGTGCGCCGTGCCAGGTCGCGCACCACGCCGAAGTTGGCGCGTTCGACAGCCGGGATCACGATGGCGGTAACGCCGGCCCGCAGCGCATGCGCGGCCACCTCGGGCCGGTCGGCGTCGAATTCTGCGGCGTCTAGATGGCAATGGGTGTCGATCAGCATCGCGGGCTCCTGGTGGGCATTATGCGCCCGCGCCTGCCCGGAGGGCGCGCCGGCAAGTCCAGCGGACGCGCAGGCGGCATCCGCCCGGACCCACGGCGCGAAAACGATCAGCCTGAAACCAGGCGGCCGTTTTCCATCAGCAGCTGGCGGTCGGCGCGCGCCGCCAGTTCCGGATCGTGCGTGACGATGGCGAAGGCCGTGCCGGATTCCCGGTTCACGCGCGACAGCAGCTCGAACATATTGTGCGCGGTATGGCGGTCGAGGTTGCCGGTGGGCTCGTCGGCCAGCACGCAGGCCGGCCGCGTCACCAGCGCGCGCGCCAGCGCCACGCGCTGGCGTTCGCCACCGGACAGCTGGCCGGGATAGTGCTCTTCGCGCGCGGCCAGACCCACCATGCCCAGCACCTCGCGCGCGGCCGCGCGGGCCTGCTCGCGGTCCTGGCGCCGCACGATCAGCGGCATGGCCACGTTGTCCAGCGCCGAGAATTCCGGCAGCAGATGGTGGAACTGGTAGACGAAGCCCAGGCTCTGGTTGCGCAGCGCGCTCTTGCGCGCCTCGGACAGACCGACGGCCAGCTTGCCGTCCACCGTGACCGAACCGCTGGACGGCACGTCCAACAGGCCCAGGATGTGCAGCAGCGTGCTCTTGCCCGAGCCCGAGGCGCCGACGATGGCGACCATCTCGCCACGCGCCACGGTCAGGCTGACGTTGTTCAGCACGTCGATGCGCGTCGGCCCTTCGTCGTAGAACTTGACCAGCTGATCGGCCTGCAGCGCGGGGGTGGCGGAATCAATCATGGCGCAGCACCTGTGCGGGTTGCAGGCGCGAGGCGCGCCAGCTGGGATACAGCGTCGCCAGCAGCGACAGCACCAGCGAGGTCAGGCCGATGGTGACGATGTCGCTGACCTGCGGGTCGGACGGCAGCGCGCTGATGAAATACACCTCGCGCGGCAGGAACTGCACGCCCAGCAGGTGTTCGATGAAGGGCACGATCACGTCCACGTTGTAGGCGATCGCGATGCCCCCGGCCACGCCCAGCAGCGTGCCGATGACGCCGATCAACGCGCCCTGCACCAGGAAGATGCGCGCCACTTCGCCCGGCCCGGCGCCCAGCGTGCGCAGGATGGCGATGTCGGATTGCTTGTCCTTGACGGCCATCACCAGCGAGGACAGCAGGTTGAACGCGGCCACGGCCACGATCAGCGCCAGGATCAGGAACATCATGCGCTTTTCGGTCTTGACCGCGGCGAACCAGGTGCGGTTGTTGCGCGACCAGTCGCTGGCCATCATGTAGGGCGGCAGCACCTGGGCCAGCTCGGCGGCCACCTCGGGCGCCCTCTGCATGTCGGCCACGCGCAGTCGCACGCCGGCCGTGCCGCTGTCGCGGAACACGCGGGCGGCGTCCTCGTCGTCGACGAAGGCCAGCGAGGAATCGTATTCGTAGTGGCCGGAAGAGAACACGCCCACCACGGTGAACTGGCGCATGCGCGGCGCGAAGCCGGCGGGGCTGATCGAGCCTTGCGGCGCCATCATCATCAGCGTGTCGCCGACCTTCACGCCCATGCCGTCGGCCAGCTCGTTGCCCAGCACCACGCCAAAGCCGCCGGGCTTCAGGTCGGACAGCTTGCCCGTGACCATCTGCCTGGGCAGGTCGGACACGCCGCCCTCGGTGGCGGGATCGATGCCGCGCACCTGCACGCCGCGCAGCGCCTGCCCGCGCACCAGCATGCCCTGCGCCGCCACGAAGGGCGCGCCGGCCTTGACGGCGGGATTCTTCTTGGCGGCGTCGGCGTACTGCTGCCACTGGTCCAGCACGCGCTCGGGCGCGGCGCCGGGTATGTAGAGTTCGATGTGCGGCAGCACCGACAGCATGCGGTCGCGCACTTCCTTCTGGAAGCCGTTCATGACCGACAGCACCACGATCAGGGCGGCGACGCCCAACGCGATGCCCGCCATCGAACTCGCGGCGACGAAGGAGATGAAGCGATCGCGGCGGCCGCGTCGCTGGCGGATCCGGGCCAACCCGGCATAGCGGGCGCCGATCCAGAATTCGTAGGGTATTTTCAGCACGAGCGCATTATGGCATTAACGGCCAGGAAATCGGGGCCGCGGATGTGCGGTTCCAAGACCAGGCGTATCCACCTATGGCAGATGGCGGCGGGCCTTAGTTCCCGCCATCGCCAGACTACAATCCCGCCCATGCTGATCGTGATACCGGGCGCCCTGCCCGCCCTCCCCGTGGCCGCCGAGCTGGCCAAGCTGCTGCCCGAGCGCGCCCCCGCGCTGCACGTCTGGCTGCAGGCCGGCGCCGCGCGCGCCGAACCCTACGACCTGCGCGCGCACGGCTGCACCGCCTTCGAAGCCTGGCAGCTGCGCCGCGCCGGCCACCGGCCCGAGGCCGGCCTGCCCCTGGGCGCCGGCCTGGGCCCCTTGCTGACGCAGGACCAGCCGCAGGACGGCGAGCCGGTCTGGCTGGCAGAACTGGCACACCTGGCGCTGGGCGCGGACCAGGCCATGCTGGCCGATCCGGACCAGATGGACCTGCGCGCCGAGGAAAGCGCCGCGCTGTACGACACCGTGCGGCCGCTGTTCGACGGCACCGGCTTCGCGGCCGAGCCGCTGGACGCGCGCCGCTGGCGCCTGCGCCTGCCCGAAGGCTTGCGGCCGGCCACCGCCAGCCCGCTGGCCGTGGCCGGCCACCGGCTGAACGACTGGTGGAAGCAGGACGCCGAAACCCGTCCGTGGCGCCGGCTGCTCAATGAAATACAGATGGCCTGGCACGACCATCCGGTCAACGAGGCGCGCGCCGCGCGCGGCGTGGCGCCGGTCAACGCGCTTTGGCTGTACGGCGGCGCCCGCCCCTGGCGCATCGCGCCGCCCGGACAGGCGCTGATCCTGGACGGCCTGGACGCGCCGCAACGCGCGGGCGACTGGGCCGCCTGGCTGGACGCGCTGCCCGCGCTGGACGCGCAGCTGCGCGCCCGGTCCGGCAAGCAAGGCCTGCCCGACGCCCCGACCGAACTACTGCTGCTGGGCGACGACCGCAGCGTCGCCCTCACCCTGAAACCGCGCGGCAGCCTGCTAGGCTGGCTGCCCGCGCCCAAGAAGAACTGGAGCGCCTGGTGGTCTCACCCCGCTTGACCGTACGCCCCGCCAACCAGGACGCGCTGCGCGCCCTGCAGGCTTCGGGCATCCATCCCCTGCTGGCGCGGCTGTGGGCCGCGCGCGGCGTCACCCATCCCGACCAGACCAAGCTGGCCTGGCCCGCGCTGCTGCCGCCGGCCGGCCTGACCCATTCCGCGCACGCCGCCGGCGTACTGGCCGACGCCATCCAGGCCGGCCGCCGCCTGCTCATCGTGGCCGACTACGACTGCGATGGCGCCACCGCCTGCGCGGTCGGGCTGCGCGCGCTGTCGGCCATGGGCGCGGACGTGGACTTCCTGGTGCCCAACCGCTTCGAGACCGGCTACGGCCTGTCGCCTGCCGTGGTCGACCTGGCCGTGACCCATCGCAACGGCAAACCCGACATCATCATCACCGTCGACAACGGCATCGCCAGCGTCGACGGCGTGGCCGCCGCCAATGCCGCCGGCATCGGCGTGGTCATCACCGACCACCACCTGCCGGGCGACACGCTGCCCGACGCGCTGGCCATCGTGAACCCCAACCAGCCCGGCTGCGGCTTTCCGTCGAAGAACCTGGCCGGCGTGGGCGTGATCTTCTACATGATGCTGGCGCTGCGCGCCGAGCTGCGCCGGCGCGGCGTCTACGCGGCCGACGGCGGCCCCAGGCTGGACGCGCTGTCCGACCTGGTGGCGCTGGGCACCGTGGCCGACGTGGTCAAGCTGGACGCCAACAATCGCCTGCTGGTCACGCAGGGCCTGCAGCGCATGCGCGCCGGCCGCCTGCAACCGGGCCTGCGCGCCCTGTTCGCCGTGGCCGGCCGCGAGCCGCGCAGCGCCAATGGCTTCGATCTGGGCTTCGCGCTGGGTCCGCGCATCAACGCCGCCGGACGCCTGGCCGACATGAGCCTGGGCATCGCCTGCCTGACCACCGACGACGAGGCCCAGGCGCTGGAGATGGCGCGCGAGCTGGACAACATCAACCGCGAGCGGCGCACCATCGAGGCCGAGATGCGCGAACAGGCGCTGGCCGCGATGGAAGAGCCCAACGCCGCCGCCGGCGCCACCGTCTGCGTGTTCGACCCGGGCTGGCACCAGGGCGTGGTCGGCCTGGTGGCCTCGCGCCTGAAGGAGAAATTCTGGCGCCCCACGCTGGCCTTCGCGCCGGCCGGCGACGACGAGATCCGCGGCTCGGGCCGCTCGATTCCCGACGTGCACCTGCGCGACGCGCTGGACCTGGTATCCAAGCGCAACCCCAACCTGATCCGCAAGTTCGGCGGCCACGCCATGGCCGCCGGCCTGACGCTGGGCCGCAACGATTTCGCCGCCTTCGCCCCGGCCTTCGACGCCGCGGTGCGCGAGCTGACCGGCCGCGATTCGTTCGAGCCGGTCATCGAGACCGACGGCTCGCTCGAATCGGGCTACGCCAACGCGGAAGTGGCCGGTCTGCTCCAGCAACAGGTCTGGGGCGCCGGCTTCGCCGCGCCGCTGTTCCTGGACGAGTTCACCGTGCGCAACCAGCGCCTGGTCGGCGAAAAGCACCTGAAGCTGTCGCTGGAACGCGGCCAGCAACGCTTCGACGCCATCTGGTTTGGCCACGACCAGTCGCTGCCCGAACGCATCCAGGCGGCCTACCGGCTGGAGCAGAACGTGTGGAACGGAATGGTGTCGGTGCAACTGGTCATCGAACACGCTGAATAGTAGGCCCACCCCCGAGCGCTATGCGCTTCCCCCTCAAGGGGGCGCCACTGCGGACCGGCAAAGCCGGCTCCGCGCGGCCCCGGTCTGGGGGCGAGCGTCTTTCTAGGGACGTGAGGCGCTTGGCGCCGTCGGTTGCTTGAATGTGGTTGCCGCGGGCAGGCCGGATTTGGCCTTGCCCGCGGCTTGGGGCTGTCTACTTATTGACTAGCTTGGCGGGCTGCGCCAGCGCCACCAGCGCGCCGACCACCAGGCAGGCGGCCAGCATGTACAGGCCGGTGTTGGTGGTGCCGGTCATGTCCTTGAGCCAGCCGACCAGGTAGGGGCTGACGAAGCCGGCCAGGTTGCCCACCGAGTTGATCAGCGCGATGCCGGCCGCGGCGGCGGTGCCGCCCAGCAGCGCGGTCGGCAGGCTCCAGAACAGCGGCAGCACGGTGCAGATGCCGATGTTGGCCACGGTCAGCGCGACGATGGCCAGGACGGTGTTGCCGCTCCATACCGCCGAGAACAGCAGGCCCAGCGCGCCGAACAGCGCCGGAATGGCGACGTGCCAGCGGCGCTCGCGGTTGCGGTCGGAGTTGCGCGCGATCAGGATCATGCCGATGACCGCGAACAGGTTGGGCACCGCCGTCAACAGGCCGATGGCCAGCGGGCTCTGCACGCCGGTGGCCTTGATCAGCGTCGGCATCCAGAAACCAACCCCATACAGGCCCATCACGAACGAGAAGTAGATCAGCGCCATGGCCCAGACGCGCGGCTTGGCCAGCGCGGCGCGGATCGGCGGATCTTCCTTGTGCTGCTCCTCGGCGGCGATGTGGCGGATCAGCACGGCCTTTTCATTGGCGGTCAGCCACTTGGCCTTGTTGATGCGGTCGTCCAGCCACAGCAGCACCAGCACGCCGATGATGACCGACGGGATGCCCTCCAGCAGGAACAGCCACTGCCAGCCCGACAGGCCGTGGTCGCCATGGAAGGTGTTCATGATCCAGCCCGAGATGGGCCCGCCGATCAGGCCCGACATGGGCACCGCCGTCATGAAGAAGGTGGTGATGCGCCCACGCCGCGCGGCCGGATACCAGTAGGTCAGGTACAGGATGATGCCGGGGAAGAAGCCCGCCTCGGCCGCGCCCAGCAGGAAGCGCAGCGCATAGAACATGGGCACGCTGCTCACGAACATCATGCACGAGGAAATGAGGCCCCAGGTGATCATGATCCGCGCGATCCAGACGCGCGCCCCGACCTTGTGCAGGATGATGTTGCTGGGAATCTCGAACAGGAAGTAGCCGATGAAGAAGATCCCGGCGCCCAGCCCGTACACCGTCTCGCTGAATTGCAGTTCCTGCAGCATCTGCAGCTTGGCGAAGCCCACGTTGACGCGGTCCAGATAGGCCACGACGTAGCAGACCACCAGCAGCGGCACCAGCCGCCACCCCACCTTGCGGTAGATCCGGTCTTCCTCTGACGCCGGTACCGCCGGCGCCGTGCCGGGGGCCATGGTGTTTTCCATTGCTAGTCTCCTGTCCTCTGTCGGGATGCGGCTGGCAGCCGGCCAGCCTGGCGGCGCGCCCGGTCCGCCTTGGGAGCGGCCGGCGCCACGCCAGCCTAGAACCCGCCGATTGACAGAAAGCTGAACAATCCGCCGGACCGCGCGCAAACCCCTAGACGCCGCGCCAGGCCGTTCCCGCCGGGCGCCGCAACCCGACGCGTCGAGCGTATCCGTCCCCCTCCTTCGCCCTCCGCCCGCGGGTCGGCTCCATCCACGGTAAAATGCCCGGTTTCGCACAAAAGTCATCAGGATAGGATCAATCATGGAAGCCGAACGTCAGAACCAGCTCGCCGCCCGCCTCGCCGACTACGCGGAGCGCGAACAGGCTCTACGGAGGTATCTTTGACTACGATGCCAAAGCCGAACGCCTGCAAGTCGTAAACGCCGAGCTGGAAGATCCCTCGGTCTGGAACGACCCCAAGCACGCCCAGGACCTGGGCCGTGAGAAGAAAGCCCTGGAAGACGTGGTGGAAACGCTGACCGCGCTGGGTACCGGCCTGTCCGACTCGAACGAGCTGTTCGAGCTGGCCGCCTCGGACGACGACGACGCCACGCTCGAATCGATCGAGCTGGACGCCAACGGCTTCCAGGAAAAGCTGGAAGCGCTGGAATTCCGCCGCATGTTCTCGAACCCGGCCGACCCGCTGAACTGCTTCCTGGACATCCAGGCCGGCGCCGGCGGCACGGAAGCGCAGGACTGGGCCTCGATGCTGCTGCGCCAGTACCTGAAGTACGCCGAGCGCAAGGGCTTCAAGGCCGAAGTGCTGGAAGAATCCGAAGGCGAAGTCGCGGGTCTGAAATCCGCCACCATCAAGATCGAGGGCGAGTACGCCTTCGGCTACCTGCGCACCGAGACCGGCGTGCACCGCCTGGTGCGCAAGAGCCCGTTCGACTCGTCGGGCGGCCGCCACACGTCGTTCGCCAGCGTGTTCGTCTACCCCGAAGTCGACGATTCCTTCGAGGTCGAGGTCAATCCGGCCGACCTGCGCGTGGACACCTACCGCGCGTCCGGCGCCGGCGGCCAGCACATCAACAAGACCGACTCGGCCGTGCGCCTGACGCACATGCCGACCGGCATCGTGGTGCAGTGCCAGAACGACCGTTCGCAGCACCGCAACCGCGCCGAAGCCATGCAGATGCTGAAGTCCAAGCTCTACGAGCTGGAAATGCGCAATCGCATGGCCGAGCAGCAGAAGCTGGAAGACTCCAAGACCGACGTGGGCTGGGGCCACCAGATCCGTTCCTATGTGCTGGACCAGAGCCGCATCAAGGACCTGCGCACCAACGTGGAAATCTCCAACACCCAGAAGGTGCTGGACGGCGACCTGGACCCGTTCATCCAGGCCAGCCTGAAGCAAGGCGTCTGAGCGGCCCGTCCCTTACATCGATCGCATCCGGAGGTCCCTGAATGACTCACACCGTCGCCATCCTCACCGGCGCCTCGCGCGGCATCGGCGCCGCCATGGCGCGCCAGCTGGCCAAACCGGGCACGCGCCTGATCACGCTGGCCCGCCGCGAGGATCCCGAGCTGGCCGCGCACGCGCGCGCCCAGGACGCGCAGCTGGAGCAGCTGGCCGTGGACCTGTCCGACCTGCGTGCCGCCGAACAGGCCGCCGAACGGATCTGCGCCGCGCTGCCGCGCGACGCCAAGCGCTACCTGCTGATCAACAACGCGGGCACGGTGCATCCTGTGTCCGGCACCGACGCGCTGATCGACGGCCAGGCCATCGCCTCGGCCTTCAACCTGAACGTCACCGCCGTCATGCTGCTGACCGCGCGCTTCCTGGCCGCGGTCGAGGACCTTCCGGCCGACCGCCGCGTGCTGAACATCTCGTCCGGCGCGGGCCGCAATCCCAACGCCGGCTGGGGCGTGTACTGCGCCACCAAGGCGGCGCTGGACATGTACTCGCGCGTGGTCAAGCAGGAACAGGGCGAGACCGGCGCGCGCGTCGTCTCGCTGGCGCCCGGCATCGTCGACACCGACATGCAGGTCGCGATCCGCTCGAGCGACCCGGCGCATTTCCCCGCGCTGTCCAAGTTCCAGGAATTCCACGCCACCGGCAAGCTGTCCTCGCCCGCCAACGTGGCCACCCGCATCCTCGCCTACCTGGATCGCGACGATTTCGGCACGACTGAAATCGACGACATCCGCAATTACGACTGATCCCCCACCATGACCGACCACACGACCGCTCCGGCCACCGCCCAGGATGAAAACCGCTTGATCGCCGAACGGCGCGCCAAGCTGGCCAAACTGCGCGAAACCGGGGTCGCGTACCCCAACGACTTCGTTCCCGACGCCCGCGCCGCCGCGCTGCACGACAAGTACGACGGCCAGGAGCAGGAAGCCCTGGCCGCCAACCCTGTCACCGTCAAGGTGGCCGGACGCATGATGCTCAAGCGCGTCATGGGCAAGGCCAGCTTCGCCACGCTGCAGGACAGCAGCGGCCGCATCCAGATCTACCTGGAACGCGGCGCGCTGGGCGAGGACGTGTACGCGGCCTTCAAGCAATGGGACATCGGCGACATCATCGCGATCGAGGGGTCGGTCTTCAAGACCAACAAGGGCGAGCTGTCGGTGCATGCCACCACCGCGCGCCTGCTGTCCAAGTCGCTGCGTCCGCTGCCGGACAAGTTCCACGGCGTGGCCGACCAGGAACTGCGCTACCGCCAGCGCTACGTCGACCTCATCATGACCGACGCCACGCGCCGCACCTTCGAGGCGCGCAGCAAGGCCATGGGCAGCATCCGCCAGTTCATGCTGAACGCCGGCTTCCTGGAAGTGGAAACGCCGATGCTGCACCCTATCCCGGGCGGCGCCGCGGCCAAGCCCTTCGTCACGCATCACAATGCGCTGGACATGGAAATGTTCCTGCGCATCGCGCCCGAGCTGTACCTCAAGCGCCTGATCGTGGGCGGCTTCGAGCGCGTGTTCGAGGTCAACCGCAACTTCCGCAACGAAGGGGTCAGCCCGCGCCACAACCCTGAATTCACGATGATGGAGTTCTACGCAGCCTTCGCGGACTACCGCTGGCTGATGGACTTCACCGAAGAGCTGATCCGCCAGGCCGCCATCTCGGCCACCGGCAGCGCCGTGCTCACCTATCAAGAGCGCGAGCTGGACCTGTCCAAGCCCTTCGACCGCCTGACCATCTGCGAAGCCATCCTCAAGTACGCGCCCGGCTACACCCAGGCGCAGCTGGACGATGCCGCCTTCGTGCGCGCCGAGCTGAAGAAACTGGGCGCCGACGCCGACGGCCCGGTGCTGTCGCGCGCCGGCCTGGGCGCGCTGCAGCTGGCGCTGTTCGAGGAAACCGCCGAAGCCAAGCTCTGGAACCCGACCTACATCATCGACTACCCGGTCGAGGTTTCGCCGCTGGCGCGCGCGTCCGACGCGCGCGAGGGCATCACCGAGCGCTTCGAGCTGTTCATGACGGGCCGCGAGATCGCCAACGGCTTCTCCGAGCTGAACGACCCCGAGGACCAGGCCGAGCGCTTCCGTACGCAGGTCGAAGCCAAGGACGCCGGCGACGAGGAAGCCATGTACTACGACGCGGACTACATCCGTGCGCTGGAATACGGCATGCCCCCGACCGGCGGCTGCGGCATCGGCATCGACCGTCTGATCATGCTGCTGACCGACAGCCCCAGCATCCGCGACGTGATCCTGTTCCCGCACCTGCGCCGCGAGGACTGAGGCCGGGAACCGCGCCATGTTCTTCAAGATCCTGGTGCTGCTGGCGGTCGCCGCCGGGCTGGTCTACCTGATCAGGCAACCCCGGCGCGGCCAGGCCGCCGGCGCTTTTCACGCCGCGCCGGCGCGCCGCAAGCCGGCCTTCGTGGCGCTGTGCGTCGGCGCCGCGCTGTCGCTGCTGGCTTCGCTGATGAGCGCGGTGCTGTGGATGGGCGCGGTGGCCGGCGGCGTGACCGGCGGCGGCTATCGCGGCCAGGCCGACTACCTGCTGCCCGTGGCAGGGTGCCTGCTGGCGCTGGCCGTGGCCTGCGCGGTGGGTGCGTTCCTCAAGCGCAGGGGCTGACACCCGCCCTCCTCCGACTCGAGCAAGATTGCCTCCACGACCTCAAGGCAGCCCATGAAGCTCTACGAGAAGTTGGCGCGGGATATCGAAGGGCAGATCCTCAAGGGCGTCTATCGCGACGGCGAGCGCCTGCAATCGGTGCGAGAAACCAGCAGGCAGCGCCAGGTCAGCATCACCACGGTCCTGCGCGCCTATCTGCTGCTGGAAAGCCGCGGGCTCATCAAGAGTCGCCCCCAATCGGGCTTCTACGTGACTCCGCCCGCTGGCGAGCGCGCCCCGGCCGGCGGCCAGGCCGACACGGCACGGCCTATCGCCATTTCCTCCCCGGTCGACGTCAGTCGGCTGGTGCTGTCCACCTTGCGCACAATCTCGCAAGGCCACGCCATCCCGCTGGGCTCGCCCTATCCCGACCCCGCCGGCTTCGCCTTCGACAAGCTCGGCCGCTACGCCCATGCCGCGAGCAAGGACGCCTCGCTGAACGAGCTGCGCAACGCCCTGCCCCCAGGACACCCCCAGCTGCTGCGGCAGATCGTGCGGCGCCACCTGGACCAGGGCCTGGTCGTCGATCCGGCCGAGCCCATCGTCACCGTGGGCGCGACCGAGGCCATCAATCTGTGCCTGCAGGCCGTGGCCAGGCCGGGCGACGTGATCGCGGTGGAAACGCCCACCTTCTACGCGATGCTGCACGCCATCGAGCGCATGGGCATGAAAGTGGTCGAGGTTCCCACCGATCCGGAGCTGGGCATCGACGTGGACATGCTTGCCCGGCTGGCCCGCGAGCTACCCATCGCCGCCTGCATGGTGATGCCGAACTTCCAGAACCCGCTGGGCTTTCGCATGCCCGATGAGCGCAAGGCGGCGCTGGTCCGGCTGGCGACGGAACGCGACATGCCCATCATCGAGAACGGGGTCTGCAACGAGCTTTACTACGGCGACACGCCGCCCGGCACGCTCAAGGCCCATGACACCAAGGGCCTGGTACTGCACTGCTCGTCCTTCTCCAAGACCCTGACGTCCGTCTACCGCATCGGCTGGGCATTGCCGGGCCGCTACCGCGACCAGGTCGAGAAGCTGAAATTCCTGAACACGCTGACCACGCCCGCGATTCCGCAACTGGCCATCGCGGAATACCTGGAGCGCGACGGCTACGACCACAGGCTGCGGCGCATGCGCAAGGCCTACGCACAGCAGGCCGGCCTGATGCGCCACGCGGTGCACCGATGGTTCCCCGAAGGCACGCGCACCTCGAACCCGCAAGGCGGATACGTATTGTGGGTGGAACTGCCCGCGCCGATCGACGGCATGGAAATCTACCAGCGGGCGCTGGAGCGCGGCATCACCGTCGGGCCGGGCTACATGTTCTCGGTCTCCGACAGCTACCGCAATTTCATCCGGCTCAACTACAGCAGCCCCTGGTCGCGCGAGGTCGAGCAGGCGGTGGCCACCGTCGGCAAGATCGCCGCCAGCGCCCTGCGCGCCAGACGCTGACGGCGCGACTACTCTGCCCGGCGACTCAGGCCGCCTGCGCTGTCTCCTGGCGCAGGATGCGCACCGGAATCGACTTGTACGACGGCGTGCCGGACTCTTCGTCGATATAGTCCAGCGGCACCAGCACATTGGCTTCCGGATAATAGGCCGCCACCGATCCGCGCGCGATGTCGTACTCGATGACGGTGATGCCGCCCAGCCTGAGCGCGCGATTCGCGGAGATCGTCTGGATCTCGATCAGGTCGCCATGCTCCAGGCCGCGCTCGGCCATGTCGGCGGGATGCATGAACAGCACGTCCCGTCGGCCGAACACGCCTCGATAGCGGTCGTCCAGGCCGTAGATGGTGGTGTTGTACTGGTCATGGCTGCGGATGGTGATGAGGCGCAGCACATCATCGGCCCAGGGCTCGTAGTTCTCGCGCACGCCGGGAAACACCGAGAACATGGCCTTGCCCGAGGGCGT
Organism: Achromobacter sp. 1011791174; assembly: GCF_059760925.1. Taxonomy (NCBI): domain Bacteria; kingdom Pseudomonadati; phylum Pseudomonadota; class Betaproteobacteria; order Burkholderiales; family Alcaligenaceae; genus Achromobacter; species Achromobacter sp. 1011791174. Next base: position 22,855 of record NZ_JCBANH010000032.1, on the reverse strand, counting down.
GGGCCAGCGGCGCTCGGTCGGCGGCAGAGGCATGCGGAACCCGCCAGGCACGCGGATGCGTTCGTTGTAGCCGTCGAAGCCGGGTATGGTGCGCTCGATCAGGTCGCGGATGCGGTCGTAGTCCGCCACCAGCCCGTTCCAGTCGACCTTGCTGTGATCCAGCGTCGCGGCCGCCATGCCGGCGACGATCGCCGGCTCGGAACGCAGCTGCGGCGACGCCGGGCGCAACCGGCCTGCCGAGGCATGCACCATCGACATCGAATCCTCCACCGTGATGGACTGCGCGCCGCTGGCCTGCATGTCCAGTTCCGTGCGGCCGATCACGGGCAGGAGGTAGCTCTCCTTGCAAACCAGCAGATGCGAACGATTGAGCTTGGTGCCCAGGTGGACGCTCAGGTCCAGTCGCCGCATGGCGGCGAACGCCTGCTCCGGATCCGGCATCGCCACCGCGAAATTGCCGCCCAGGCAGATCAGCGCCTTCGCCTCGCCCCGGGCCATGGCCTGCATGGTCTTGACCGCATCATGGCCATGCGCGCGCGGCGGCGTGAAGCCGAAAACCTCCTCGATCTTGTCGAGGAAGACCTCCGAGGGCTTCTCGGTGATTCCCACCGTGCGGTTACCCTGCACGTTGGAATGGCCCCGCAACGGACAGATGCCGGCGCCAGGCTTGCCGAAATTGCCGCGCAACAGCAGCAGGTCCGCGATCAGCCGCACGTTCCAGGTGCCGGTGTTGTGCTGCGTGAGGCCCATGCCGTAGGTGATGATCGTGGCATTGGACTTGGCATAGGCCTCGGCCACCTGCTCCAGCTGCGCCCGCGTCAGGCCGCTCTCCTTCTCGATCTGCGGCCATTGCGTCTCGGCCAGGTCGGCCGCCAGCGCCTCGTAGCCCTCGGTGTGCATGGCGATGAAATCGCGGTCCAGGATGCCGCCGCGCTGCTCATCCAGCTCCAGCAGCGCCTTCATGATGCCCTTGAGCGCCGCCGCGTCGCCGCCCGCCTTGACCTGGAAATAGGTCGAGGCGATCGGCGTGGAGCGGAACGTCGCCATTTCCAGGACGTCCTGCGGATCGGCGAAGCGTTCCAGCGCGCGCTCGCGCAGCGGATTGAAGACGATGATCGGCACGCCTCGGCGCGCCGCCTCGTGCAGGGTGCCCATCATGCGCGGATGGTTGGTGCCGGGGTTGTGACCCATCGAGATAATGAGCTCGGTCCGCTCGAAATCGTCCAGCGACACGGTGCCCTTGCCGATGCCGATGGACTGCGGCAGTCCCACGCTGGTGGCTTCGTGGCACATGTTCGAACAGTCGGGAAAATTGTTGGTGCCGTACTCGCGGGCGTATAGCTGAAACAGGTAGGCCGCTTCGTTGGACGCTCGCCCGGACGTGTAGAACTCCGCCTGGTCCGGCGAGTCCAGGCCTCGCAACACCTGGCCGATGCGCGCGAACGCCGCTTCCCACGACACCGGACGAAACTTGTCGCTGGCCGCGTCATAGGCCATCGGATGCGTCAGCCGGCCAAAGTTCTCGAGCTCGTAGTCGCTGAGTCCGAGCAACTCCGTCACCGTGTGCCGCTCGAAGAACTCGGGCGTGACCCGCTTGTTGGTCGCTTCCCAGGTGACGGCCTTGGCGCCGTTTTCACAGAACTGAAAGGTGGAGCGATGCTCCTTGTCGGGCCAGGCGCAGCCTGGACAATCGAAGCCGGCGGGCTGGTTGGTGCGCATCAGCACCAGCGGCGCCTCCAGCGCCGTCATCTGCTGGCGGACCGCCTGGGCGGTCGCCTTCAGGGCGCCCCAGCCGCCGGCGGGAGCATCGTACCTGCGTATGCCCGGAACCTCTCGCTTGCTCATGACTGCCTCCTTAGCACCTTGCGCGCTCATTGACCTTGATGTTGGTTAATGTAATGAGTCGCCGATGACAAAAAAGAGTACAGATTGACGTCCCTGGAACGAGCACAGTTGCGTTTCCGGAATCATCCCCTAGCGCGGACGTTGCACTGCGCCATCGCCTGGCGGCGCCAAGGGCCATTTCCCCACTCCCGCTGGCAGCGCCGGCAGGCAGGCCTGCAACATCGCCTCGATGAAGGCATCCGGCGCCAGCCTGCCGCCCGGTCGATACCATTGCACCGTCAGGTTCATGCTGCCCAGCACGCAGCGCTTGATCACACGCGCGTCGCCGGCCAGCAGGCCGGCGTACACGGCAGCGGCCACCGTTTCCTGCCACATCCCTTCGTAAAGATCGCTCAGGACCTTGACGCCGCGCTGGCTCTGAGCCGACAGGCTGCGCCATTCATAGACCAGCGCATTCATCGCATCCCCGCCCGCGCCGTGCAGCATGCTCCACATATGCACGCGGAACAGCGCGGCCAGCCGGTCCGCCGGCGCGGCATAACGCGCCAGCGCCTGCCGGCCATGGTCCAGCACCTCCTGGATGCCGTTGTCCATCACCGCGACCAGGATCTCCTCCTTGCTGCGGAAATGATGGAACAGGCTGCCGGATTGCAGCCCCACGGCCTTCGCCAGTTCGCGCACCGTGGTGCGTTCATAGCCGTGTTCGCGGAACAGGCGTCCGGCGGTCAGGATCACCTCGCGGCGACGCGCAGAGTCCGGGCCTTCGTCGCGCGCCGCGCCGCGGATGTCCGGATCGTCGTCCCGCTTGTCCATGTTCGCTACAGCCGTTCCAGGATGGTGGCCGTGGCCATGCCGTGGCCGATGCACATGAGCTGCATGCCGAACTGTCCGTCGATGGCGCGCAGCCCGGCCAGCATCTTGGCCATCAGGCCCGCGCCGGTCGCGCCCAGCGGATGGCCGTGCGCGATGGCGCCGCCCCAGGGATTGACACGCTCGGGATTGGCGCCTGTGGCGCGCAGCCAGGCCAGCACCACGCTGGCGAAGGCCTCGTTGATCTCGATCCAGTCCAGGTCGCGCAGCGTCAGGCCGGCGCGCGCCAGCGCCCGCTCGGCGGCGGGGATCACGCCCGTCAGCTGCAACACCGGGTCCGAGCCGATCGCCACCCGCGCCTTGAAGCGCGCCAGCGGACGCAGACCGTCGGCCAGCGCGGCGTCCATGTCGGCCAGCAGCACGGCGGCGGCGCCGTCGGACAGCTGGCTGGCATTGGCGGCGGTCACGCCGCCCTGCCCCGGCGGCCGCAGCGCCGGCGCCATCGCCGCCATGCGCGCGGGGTCAGTGTGTTCGCGGATGCCTTCATCGCGCGCCGGCACGCCGGCGGGGGCTGGCAGCAGCTCGTCGTGCAGGCCGGCGCCCGCCGCCGCCCAGGCGCGGGCATGGCTCTGGCGCGCCCAGTCGTCCATCTCGGCGCGCGTCAGCCCCCAATGCTCGGCGATGCGTTCGGCGCTCTCGATCTGGTGCACCAGCGGATAGCGTTGCAGCAATGCGGGATTGAGCGTGTCGAAGCCCCGGAACTCACCCTGGCCCAGCGTCACGTCCAGGAACATGGGCACGCGGCTCATGCTCTCGACGCCGCCGGCGATCACATAGCGCATGTCGCCGGCGGCGATGGCCTGGGCGCCGAAATGCACGGCCTGCTGGCTGGACCCGCACATGCGGTTCAGCGACACGCCCGGCACCGTCTCTGGCAGTCCGGCCAGCATGGCGGCCAGGCGGCCGATGTTGGCGCCCTGCTCGCCCGCCTGGCTGACGCAGCCGGCGATCAGGTCGTCGACCCGCTCGCCGGGCAGCCCGGCCCGCCGCAACAGGCCCGTCACCGCGCTGGCCAGCAAATCGTCTGGCCTCGTATCGGCCCAGACACCGCCGCGCTTGCCGAAAGGCGTGCGCACGGCTTGCACGATCACCGCTTCATTCATGCCGCGTTCTCCTCGGCGTAAAGCGTTTCGATTTCATGCGCGTAAGCGCGATAGATGCTGGCGCGGCGCACCTTCATGGTCGCCGTGACTTCGCCGTCATCATGATCCAGTTCCTTGGTCAGCAGGTGGAAGCGCTTGATCTGCGCCACCGGCGCGAGGCCCTGGTTGGCGCGCGCGATCTCCTGCTCGACCAGCGCGCGCACCTGCGGATGCTCGGCCAGCGAACGGAAGTGCGTGAAGGCGATGCGGCGCGACTCGGCCCACTTGCCGACCGTGTCGAATTCCAGCTGCACCAGCGCCGACACGTACTTGCGTCCGTCAGCGATCACGATGCACTCCTTCACATAGGGACTGCCCTTGACCGCGTTCTCGATCTCGGACGGCGTCAGGTTCTTGCCGCCGGAGGTGATCATGATGTCCTTCATGCGGTCGACGATGCGCACCCGCCCGCCCTGCACCGCCACCACGTCGCCCGTGTGCAGCCAGCCGTCACGCACGGTATCCGCCGTGGCCTGCGGGTTCTTGTAGTAACCCTCGAACACCATGTCGCCGCGCACCTGCAGTTCGCCGGATTCGCCGACGCGCCAGCCCACGCCGGCGATGGGCTCGCCCACGGTGCCCACTTTGACCCGGTCGGGATGCTGGCCGAAGATCATGCCGGAGGACTCGGTCAGGCCATAGACCTCCAGCAGCGGCACGCCGATGTTGCGGAAGTAGCGCACCACGTCCGGCGGAATCGGCGCCGCGCCGGTCATCGCCACCCGCACGCGCCGCAGGCCGATGAAGTTCTGCAAGGCGCGCAGCACCAGCCAGTACCACAGCGCATGGGTCCAACGTTCGCGCCAGCTGTATTGCGCCGACGACTTTTCCAGGAACGGCGCGCAGGCCGTCAGCGCCCGCCGGTACAGCCATTGCTGCAGGCGTCCGGCTTCCTGTATCTTGATGGAAATCGCCGCGTGCAGTTTTTCCCAGATGCGCGGCACGCCCAGGAAGATCGAGGGCGCGACCTCGCGCAGGTCTTCCTGCACGGTGCGGATGGATTCGCCAAAATTCACCTGCGAACCCACGTAGATCGGCACGAAGGTGGACAGCATCTGCTCGGCCACGTGGCACAGCGGCAGATAGGACAGGTGCACGCTGCGCGCGTCCATCTCCAGCCGCTCGGCGATGCCCCAGGCCACGCCGCGCATATTGCGGTAACTCAGCATCGCGCCCTTGGGCTTGCCGGTCGAGCCCGAGGTGTAGATCATCAGCCCGATATCGGCCAGGCGCTGGCCATCCAGCGCCGCATCCAGCGCCCCCTGTTCGAGGTCCTGGCGCCGCTGGCCGTCTTCCTCGACCTGCGCGAAGGTAACGATGCGCGCGCGCTCGGCGACGGCATAGGAACGCAGGCCCTTGGTCTCGATCACGACGATGCGGCGCAGGCCCGGCAGGCGGTCGGCGACCTGCAGCACCTTGTCGACCTGCTCCTGGTCTTCGCACACGACCAGTTCGATGTCGGCATGTTCCAGCACATAGCCCATTTCCTCGGCCGGGCTGGTGGCGTACACGCCCACGGCGACCGCGCCCACCGCGCCCGCGCCCATCTGCGTCAGCAGCCACTCGATGCGGTTCTCGGAGACGATGGCCACGCGCCCGCCCGGCGCCAGGCCCAGCGCGCGCAGCCCCAGGCCGACGCGGCAGGCGCGCCGCCAGTATTCCGCCCAGCTACTGGGCTTCCAGATGCCAAAGTCCTTCTGGCGCAAGGCCAGCCCGTCCGGCTGGCGCCGCGCCTGCTCGCGCAGCATCTGCGGCAGCGTCAGCTCGGGCCAGGCCGGGCGCGCTTCGCCCACCACCGACATGCGGTCGCGCGCGCCGCTCATGACAGCCACCGCTTGCGGCGCTTGTAGTGCTTGATGTCGCGGAAGCCGCGCGTCTCGCCGGCGCCGCCCACGCCCAGGTAGAACTCGCGCACGTCCGGGTCCGCCGCCAGCTTGTCGGCGCTGCCGTCTATCACCACCTTGCCGGTCTCCATGATGTAGCCGTAGTGCGCCACCGCCAACGCCACGGATGCGTTCTGCTCCACCAGCAGCATGGCCACGCCCTGCTCGCGGTTGATGCGCGCGATGATGGAAAAGATGTTCTCGACCAGCATGGGCGACAGGCCCAGCGACGGTTCGTCCAGCAGCATGAGCTTGGGCTGCGCGATCAGCGCCCGGCCGATGGCCAGCATCTGCTGCTCGCCGCCCGACAGATAGCCGGCCAGGCCCTTGCGCCGTTCATGCAGCCGGGGAAAGTAGCCGTACACCAGGTCGAAGTCCGGCTTGGCGTCGCGCCGCCCGGTCAGCGCGTAGGTGGCGGCCACCAGGTTTTCCTCGACGCTCAGGTCCTCGAACACGCGCCGCCCCTCCATCACGTGCGCGAGTCCCGCGCGCACCAGGTTCTGCGGCCGCGCGCCGGCGGTGTCGCCGCCATCGAAAGCGATGCGCCCGGCCACCAGCGCGCCATCCTCCAGGTCCAGCAGCCCTGACACGGCCTTGAGCGTGGTGGACTTGCCCGCGCCGTTGCTGCCCAGCAGCGCCACGATGCCGCCGGCCGGCACGGACAGGGACAGGCCGCGCAGCACCTGCACCGCCTTGTTGTAGACGACTTCGATGTTGTTGATGTCCAGCAGCGCGCGCGGCGCTTCCTGTCCCTCGGTCATGGCCGCGTCCGCCTTACTTGAGCACGATCCAGTCTGAAGCCGGCACCATCTGCTTCTGCTTCACGTCGGCGCGGTAGATCCGGCCCACGGGAATGGAATTGCCCTTCATGCTGATGGGCACGCCGATCAGGCCGCCGGTGTCGAAATCCTTGATGCCGTCCAGCGCCGCCTTCATGTTGGTCGCGCTCAGGTCCTTGCCCGCGTCCAGCGTGCGCTTGGCCGCCTCGGTGAACAGCATGGCGGCCAGGAAGCCCTGCATGTAGCCCGTGCTCTGGTACTGCGGCCGCATTTCGCGGATCTTCTTCAGCATGGGCGCGTCGGCCGCCTGGTCGTAGTAATAGCGGTACGGCATCACGCCCATGAAGCCCTCGGCGTCCTCGCCCATCTGCATCACGGTGGAATTGTCCATGGTCCAGAAGGTGCCCATGTACTGCGTCTTCAGGCCCATGCGCTTGCCCTGCCCGACGAATTCCGGAATCGGCGCCAGCACGTAGCCGTGGAAGATGGTGTAGTCCGGATCGGCGCGGCGCAGCTTGATGACCTCGGTGGACACGTCCACGCTGCCCGGCGGCGTCATGATCTCGGTGACCACCTTCAGGCCCAGCTTCTCGGCCACGGCGCGCGAGCTGGCGATGGGATCGCGGCCGAACTCGGTGTCCGAATACACGAAGGCGACCTTGGCGCCCGGCTTTTCCTTGGCGATGTAGCGCAGCAGGATGCCGAACATCTCGGTATAGTCCGGCCCCAGCATGAACTGGGCCGGATACTTGGCCGGGTCGTTCAACTCGGTGGCGAAGGACGCGCCGGTCATCAGGATGTTGCCCGCGCGGTTGAGTTCGGCGTTGATGGTCTTGGAAAAGCCGGTGGAATCGCCGTAGTAGAAGTTGACCTTGTTCTGGCTGGTGATCTTCTTGAAGGCGGCCACCGAGGCGTCGACCTTGTAGGCGGTGTCTTCCGGCACGTAGCGCAGCTTGCGGCCCTTGATGCCGCCCTGGTCATTGACGATCTTCACATAGTCGGTGATGCCGGCGTGGATGCCCTGGCCGGCGAAGGCGAACACGCCGCTCAGCGGGATCGAGCCGCCCAGCACCAGGTCTTCCTCGGCCTGGGCCGCGGGCGCGACGGCCAGCGCCGCCGCCAGCCCCAAGGGGGCCAGCCATTTCAACAAACCGCCTGTCGGGATGCGCTTCATGGGATGTCTCCTTGTGGTCTGCTTGTAGTCTGCTTGTCTGCGGCGTCCGCGGGCTAGGCGCGGAACGGCCAGAGGTGAAAATAGCGGCGCACACGCCGCCAGATTTCCGCGAGCCCCAGCGGCTCGAAGATCAGGAAGCCCACGATCAGCAGGCCGAACACGATGGTGCGCACGGGCGAGATCAGGCTCAGCGCGTCGCCGCCGACCGGCAGCCAGCCCACCACCAGCTTGAGCATCTCGGGCACCATGGTCATGAAGGCCGCGCCCAGGATGGAGCCCAGGATCGATCCCATGCCGCCCACGATGACGGCGGCCAGGAAGAAGATCGACATGATCAGCGGAAAGCTCTCCGGCGTGACCACGCGGAAGAAGTAGGCCCACAGACCGCCGGCCACGCCCGCGTAGAACGAGGACAGGCCGAAGGACAGCAGCTTGTAGCGCAGCAGCCGGATGCCCAGCACCTCGGCCGAGATGTCGCGGTCGCGGATGGCGATGAAGGCGCGGCCGATGCGCGTGCGGAACAGATTGGCCGCGCCCAGCACCATCAGCGCGGTCAGCGGCACGATCAGCCAGTAGATCCGGAACGAGGTATCCAGGTCGACCCCGAACAGCCGCGCGGGCGGCACCTGCAGGCCGGCGGTGCCGCCGGTGAACGACCCGTTGGCGAAGATGAAGTGCGCGATGAAGGACGCGGCGATCGTGGAGATCGCCAGGTACAGCCCCTTCACCCGCAGCGACGGCACGCCCACCACCAGCCCGCCCAGCATCGCCACCACGCCGGCTGCCAGCAGGTTGAGCAGCGCCGGCGTGCCCAGCCGCTGCTCCAGCACCGCCACCGTGTACGCGCCCAGGCCCATGAAGGCGGCTTGCCCCAGGCTGACCAGCCCGGTGTAGCCGGTCAGGATGTTCAGCCCGGTGGCGCTGGCCACGTTGATGGCCACCAGACAGGCCAGGTACAGCCAGTAGGCGTCGGCAACGAAGGGAAACAGCGCCAGCGCCGCCGCCAGGAACAGCAGCCAGAGCCGCTGCACGCGCGTATCGAACAGCGCCTCGTCCGCCTGGTAGGTCTGCTTCGCGGTCGCGATGCGCATGGTTCAGAGCCTCTCGATTTCACGGGTGCCGAACAGGCCGTAAGGCCGGACCATCAGCACCGCCACCAGCACCAGGAAAGTGGCCAGCAGCTTGTATTCGCCGCCCAGGTAGGCGCCGGCCCAGGCTTCCAGCACGCCGATGAACAGCCCCCCCGCCAACGCGCCGACGACGCTGTCCAGGCCGCCCACGATCACCACCACCAGCACCGACAGGCCGAACACGCCCATCGACGAGGAAATGCCGCCGATGGCGCCGACGATCACGCCCGACACCGCCGCGATCGCGCCCGCCGCCACCCAGGCCAGCGAGAACACGCGCGGCACGTTGATGCCCATGGCGTAGGCCGCGCCCTGGTCGGCAGCAGTGGCGCGCAGGGCCACGCCGCCGCGCCAGTAGCGGAATATCGCCAGCACCACCAGGATCAGCGCCGCCGCCACCCAGAAGCCGTAGAACACCTTGGGCGCCACGAACGCCTCGCCCACCATCACCGGCGAACGCGGCATGAACTCCGGCAGCCGTCGCTGGTCGGCCGTCCAGACCAGCTCGACCACGCCCACCAGGATCGAGGCCAGCCCCACCGTCACCATGAACACCGAGATCGGCGACTCGCCCAGCATCGGACGTATGGTCAGGCGCTCGACCACCGCGCCCAGCAGGCCCGAGGCCGCCACCGCGCCGGCGATGGCCAGCCAGACCGGCCAATCCATGCCGGCGGCGAAGGCATAGAACGCGTAGGCGCCCATCATCAGGAACTCGCCGATGGCGATGTTGACCACGCGGGTCGCCTTGTAGACGATCACGAAGGCCAGCGCCGCCAGCGCGTACAGGCCGCCGCTGCCCAGCCCGGCCAGCGTCACCTCCAGAAAGAACAGCCCGTCCATCAGGCCGCCTCCCGCAGGCGGCGGCGCAGGTCGCCCACGTCGCCCGCGCCCAGGTATGCCTTGATCACCTCGGGATCGGCCTGCACCTGCGCCGGCGCGCCGTCGGCGATCACCTGACCGAAGTTCAGCACCACCACGTGATCGGACAGGTCCATGACCATGCCCATGTCGTGCTCCACCATCAGCACCGTCACGCCCCATTCGGCGCGCGCGTCCAGGATGAAGCGCGCCATGTCCTCGGTCTCTTCACGATTCATGCCGGCCACCGGCTCGTCCAGCATCAACACCTTGGGCCGCATCGCCAGCGCCCGCGCCAGTTCCACGCGCTTGCGCAGGCCGTAGGACAGCGCCGACACCGGCGCGTGGCGGATGTGGTCGATCTCCAGGAAATCGATGATGCGTTCCTCGATCTCGGCGCGCAGCGCCATTTCCTCGCGCCGCGCGCGGCCCAGGTACAGCAGCGCGTCCAGCACGTTGCTGCGCAGGTGCGCGTGACAACCCAGCTTGATGTTGTCCAGCACGGTCATGCCGCGGAACAGCGAGATGTTCTGGAAACTGCGAGCCAGTCCCAGCCTGGCGCGCTCGGGCGCCGGCTTGCGCGTGATATCGGCGCCCTGGAAACGGATCTGGCCCGAGGCGGGATGGTAGAAGCCGGAGATGGTGTTGAACAGCGAGGTCTTGCCGGCGCCGTTGGGTCCGATCACGGTGGTGATGGAGCCGGGCTGCACGCGAAAACCCACGCCGGTCAGCGCCTTGATACCGCCGAACGCCAGCGTGATCCCGTCCACCTCCAGCAAGGGGGCGCTGTCGGATTGATCCACCTGTAGTCTCCTCGCAGGGACGCGAAGTCCGCTTCTTGTCGAGCCGGCAGGCCGGCGCGCGAGGCGACGGCCCTTCGGTATCCAGCAAGCACTGGCGACAACCCGCGAGGCAGGCGATGCAACGAACCTGTCTTAACCTACGCCAATACAGCGCCGGAAAATCGTTCTATGCGTTACGCTAGCTTGGCGTGACAACAAACCAAGCAAGCGCTCGGTCCAGAACATAGCATCGCGGTTTTTGAACAAGTAGCTGGTATTTACCCGGTATCCGTCCCAGCCCGCGCCCTACCCCGGAGACTCGCCATGAACACCGGTCTGCCCGCCTTCCGCACGCTCATCCTCCAAACCGGCGGCGCCGCCGCCACGCTGACGCTGAACCGGCCCGACGCGCTCAACGCCATCGACGTGGCCATGGCCGAAGACCTGCAGCGCGCCGCCCAGTGGCTGGAAACCCGCGCCGACATTCGCGTGGTCACGCTGCAGGGCGCGGGCAACGCGTTCTGTGCGGGCGGCGACATCTCGATGTTCGAAGGCGCGGCCTGCGCGGTGCGCGCGTCGCTCATGGACCTGTTCACGCCACTCAACGATTTCCTCGTGCGCGTCGCGCGCATGGACAAGGTCTGGCTGGCGCAGGTGCATGGCATCGCCGCGGGCGCCGGTCTGTCGCTGACGCTGGCCTGCGACCTCGCGATCGCCGAGGCCGGCACGCGCTTCATGACGGCGTATCTCAAGCTGGGCGCCACGCCCGATGCCGGCATGACGCACGGTCTGATGCGCACAGTGGGACCAAAGCGGGCGCTGGACCTGCTGCTGCGGCACGATCCGTTCAGCGCCGAGGAAGCGCTGTCCTGGGGCCTGGTCACCCGAGTAGCACCGACCGGTCAGCTGCGCGAACAGGCGGCGGCCTACGCGGGCGCCATCGCCGCCCATGCGCCGCACGGCATCGCCGGCGCCAAGCGGCTGCTGCGCACGGCGGCGCAGGCCACGCTGGAAACCCAGCTCAGTGAAGAAACCGCCTGCTTTCTGCAAAGCGCGACGCGGGCAGATTTCGCCGAGGGCGTGGCGGCGTTCCGCGCAAGGCGGCCGCCGCGGTTCACGGGGGCTTGAGGCTGGCTGCCGCAGGATGGACGGCCTGCGGGCAGCACGCTAGCGTGCTTTGGCGCGGGCCTTGCCTAGCCCCATCGGCAAGCGTCTCGGAGAGCCGCAAGACGCGATGGTTTGCACGTCTTGCCATCGGTCCTGCATTCATCGCAAGTCGTACATGCCGAGCCTGTACCGCCCATACTCCCCTTGGTAAAAAAAGGACTCCCACATGCCTGAAGAGACCATTTTCACCATGACCCTGGAACCCGCTCTGCACGCCGCATTCCTGGCACAGGCCGCCGCCGAGAATCGGCCCGCGTCCCAGATCGTCAGCGAACTAATGCGCGACTATGTCGCCCAGCATCAGCCGGCTCGCGACCATGACGACTACCGACGCGGCAAGATCGACGCCGCACGCGCCTCCATGCGCGCCGGCCTGGGCCGCCCGAACGACGAGGTCGAAGCCGTCTACGCCGCCAGACGTATACGAACCGCCCCGGAAGACAAGGCGTGACCGTCGTCTGGACGCCGCAAGCCGAACAGGATCGCTCTGATATCTGGGATTACATCGCCGCCGACAGCGCCGCAGCCGCGGCGCGTGTGGACCAGCTTTTCAGCCTGGCTGCCGCCAAGCTCGCCACACACCCGCGCATCGGCAAGCCTGCAGACGTTCCCGGCGTGCGCGAACTCGTTCCGCATGAACGGTATCGGCTGGCCTATGAAATCGCGCCGGACGGCACGGTATGGATCCTGGCCTTGACCCACACGGCACGTAGATGGCCGCCGCTGCACAGATGACGTGGCAGCAGGCGGCCCCAGCCTTGCAAAATAGGACTACTTCACCGTCACCGAGATCGTGCTGCTCAGGTCCGGCCCATAAGAGCGATGCGCGCCGTCGGCGAACTGCATGGTCAGCGTGTGCTTGCCCGGCGCGAGCTTGAGCTCGGTTTCGGTCTGGCCCTTGCCAAAGTGGATGTGCGTGTCGTCCGTCGGCACGACCTCGCCCTTGGGCACGGGCTTGCCGTCAACGATCAGGTGGTGGTGCCCGGAACCGGCGCTCATGTCGCCGGCCGGTTTGACGGCCAGGCCGTCCACGCCGAACTTCACCTTCACCGGGCTAGCCACCGTGGCCCCGTCCTTGGGTTCGACAAAATACACCTTGTCGGCCGCCTTGGCTGCCAGACTCGCGCTCAACAAGACCGCGCCAGCCAAGCCGGCGCAAATGCGGGCAAACGATACTGCTTGCATCATGGCATCCTCCTTGCGTTGAACAAGATGGCCCGGCCATTGGTGGCCTGCGGCCGAGTGGACGCGGCGCATCGCGCCGCACTCGCGCCCTATTCTCGCAGAAGCCCGCCGCCGCAAGCGTGACACTTTGCTGCGACGCAGCCCGGCTCCGCTGCCTGCCGCCGATTCACCCTGCGGTCTCAGGCTCCGCGCTTTTCCACCGCCTGCGCCCAGCGGCGCGCCACCGACGGCGAGGTCGCGCAGGTCGCGGACTCCGTGACCACGCGCACCGCGCGCTCCAGCAACTGGATATCCGCCTCGTGCTGGCGCGCCACGTGGGGATCCTCGAAGAAGATCACGCGCTGGCATTGGTGTTCCAGCACCAGTTCGGCGATTTGCGCGTCGCCGCCCAGCGGCCCGCTCAGGTAGCGATGTACCCAGGGCTTGTCCTTGGGCCAGCCTCGCGACCAGGCCAGGTCATTGAGCCGGCCGCCCGTCGTGCCGGTGGCCACGCGCCGCGCGAAACGGGACAGCACGTCGAAATGCTCGCTGGCGAAGGCCACCATCTCATCCTTGAGCGCATCGTGGGCGATCAGGGCCAGCGTCTGGCCCTCGTAATCGAACATGCGGGACAGCGACGCGTCCGGCGTCAGGCCCGCATGCACGCGCTCGACCTCCATCCATTCGATGGCGCCGGCCAGCGTCGAGATGAACGGACGGCCGTGCGTGATGCACTGCCGCTTGAGCGCCAGCGCCTCGGGAAAAATCGAGGAAGGATCGACCGGATCGATCAAGTAGATGGCGCCGTCGAACGGCGCCTGGCCGTCTCGACCTTCGGTGACGCGCGCCACCAGTTTCATCAGCCCGCCCTCGCGGCCATAGGGATAGCGGATCAATCCGCTGTAGCCCTGCAACATGCCCTCGCGCACGATGGCGTCGTGCGTGCGACCCACGGTGTGCAGCTGCACGCCCAGTTCACGGATGGTGGCGGAACTGGCGCGCAACCAAGTGAACAGCGCGGCATCGGGGGTTTCATGGTGCAGCCGGTTGGCGGCCAATCCAAAACGCAGTTGGGCAGCGGGCATCGATGAACTCGGTCGAATGGACTCGGTGAATGGCCTCGGCCTGACAGACCTGATCGAACAAACTCGGGCCGACAGACTCGTTCGGAAAGCGTCAGCGGGACGCTGGGGCGCCAAACGCGCTGACGAAGCCTTGATGATACCGTGAGGCCCCGCCCACGTGACGTGCCGCGCGGCAATATCGCCGCGCGGCAGCCCGAACCCGGCATCATCGACGGCCCGAAGCGCGTCCGGTCCCTGATTGCGGGATCCGGAATGTCCGCCGCAATGCAAAACGCTCCCGTCAGGGAGCGTCTTCAGCCAGCGGTTCAGTCCGCTTCGTCGATCCAGGCCATCTGGATGGCTTCAAGGATCTTCTCGCCGCTATGGGCGGGATCGTCATTGAACCCCGGCAAGGCCAGCACCCACTCGCGCAGCTGGGTGAAACGCAGCGTCTTGGGGTCCACGTCGGGATGCGCGTCGTAGAGCGCGGCGGCGATCTCGTAGGTGTCGGTCCACTTCATCAATGGCCCTCTTTGGCATGGTTGATCGTGTACTTGGGGATCTCGACCGTCAGGTCGGCGTCGGCGACGCAGGCCTGGCACGACAGGCGAGAGGTCGGCGTCAGGCCCCAGGCCTTGTCCAGCAGGTCTTCCTCGTCATCCGTCGCGTCTTCCAGCGAGGAATAGCCCTCCTTGACCACCACATGACAGGTCGTGCAGGCGCAGGACAGTTCGCAGGCGTGCTCGATGTCGATGTGATTGTCCAACAGGATGCGGCAGATCGACACGCCCTTGGGCGCGTCTTCGATCACCGCGCCTTCGGGGCAGTATTCGGGGTGAGGCAGTACAGTCAGTTTCGGCATAGCTTGTTATCAGGCGATCTCGTCAAGTTTGCGGCCGGCCAGCGCCGCACGGATGCTGCGGTCCATGCGCCGCGCGGCGAATTCGTCGGTCGCGGCCGACAACGCCTCGACGGCGGCCTTGACCGCGTCCACGTCCAACAGCTCCTGCGCGCCGGCGGCGGCGCTCAGGCAATCGTCCACACGCTTGCGCTCGTCGGCGTCCAGCAGATCGCCATCGGCGGCCAGCGCGGCCTGCACCGACTCCACCAGTTGGCGCGCCTCGACCTGCTGCTCGCGCAGCATGCGCGCGCGCGCGTCGGAATCGGCCTGCGCCACGCTGTCGGCCAGCATCCGGGCGATCTCGTCGTCGCTCAGGCCATACGAAGGCTTGACCGAGACGGCTGCCTCGACCCCGCTGCTCTGCTCGCGCGCGGTCACGCTCAACAGGCCATCGGCATCCACCTGGAAAGTCACGCGGATGCGCGCCGCGCCCGCCACCATGGACGGAATGCCGCGCAGCTCGAAGCGGGCCAGCGAGCGGGAATCGCTCACCAGGTCGCGCTCGCCCTGCACCACGTGAATGCTCATGGCGGTCTGGCCGTCCTTGAACGTGGTGAATTCCTGGGCGCGCGCCACGGGTATCGTGCTGTTGCGCGGAATCACGCGCTCCACCAGGCCGCCCATGGTTTCGAGGCCGAGCGACAGCGGGATCACATCCAGCAGCAGCCAGTCTTCGCCCGGCGCCCGGTTGCCGGCCAGCAGGTTCGCCTGCAGCGCGGCGCCCAGCGCGACCACCTGATCGGGATCCAGGTCGGTCAGCGGCGTCGTGCCGAACATCTCGCCCACGGCCGCGCGGATCACGGGCATGCGCGTGGCCCCGCCCACCATCACCACGCCGCGCACGTCGGCGGGACGCAACTCGGCATCGCGCAAGGCGCGGCGCGCGCAATCCAGCGTGCGCAGCACCAAGGGTTGGGCCAGCGATTCGAATTGCTGCCGGCTGAGCGCGAAGTCCAGCTCGCGGCCATCCGACAAGGTCAGGCGCAGACGCGCATCGTCGGCGTCGGACAGCGCTTCACGCGCCGCACGCGCCGCCACCAGCAGCGCGCGGCGGTCGGCCGGCGGCAGTTCGGCGGAACCCAGGCCGCTCGCGGCGTGGTCGGCGATCAGCGCATCGAAGTCATCGCCGCCCAGGGCCGTGTCGCCGCCGGTGGAGATCACTTCGAACACGCCTTGCGTCAGGCGCAGGATGGACACGTCGAACGTGCCGCCCCCCAGGTCGTAGACCGCATACACGCCTTCGGCGGCGTTATCCAGGCCATAGGCGATGGCCGCGGCAGTGGGTTCGTTCAGCAGGCGCAGCACGTTCAGGCCGGCCAGTTTGGCGGCGTCACGCGTCGCCTGGCGCTGCGCGTCGTCGAAATAGGCGGGCACCGTGATCACGGCGCCGACCAGGTCGTCGCCAAGGACATCCTCGGCGCGCTGGCGCAGCACGGCCAGGATCTGGGCGGACACTTCCACCGGACTCAGGTCGCCCTGCACCGTGCGGATGCGCACCATGCCGGGCGCGTCCACGAATTCATACGGCGCGCGCGAGGCCCGCGCCTCTTCCAGCGTACGGCCCATGTAGCGCTTGACCGACACCACGGTGTTCAACGGGTCCAGCGCCTGCTCGGCCAGCGGCTCGCGACCGGTCGTGACCCGACCGCCGGGGAAATAGCGCACCGCCGAAGGCAGCAGCGCATGGCCTTGCTCGTCGCGCAGGACTTCGGCCACGCTGCTGCGCACGGCGGCGACCAGCGAATTGGTGGTGCCAAGGTCGATGCCCACCGCCAGTTTGCGCTGGTGCGGCGCGGGCGATTCGCCAGGCTCGGAAATCTGCAATAAAGCCATGATTGTGTTTTTCTGCTCAGTGGGCGCAGCCCGGCCGCAAGTTCGGTGGCGGCCGTCCGGCGCCCTGGACTATTCCGCCGGTTGCGCGTGGGCCAGCTCCTGCGCCAGCTTCTCCACGAACATCCATTCCCGCACTTTCTGCCCCGCTGCCGCGTAGTCCTTGTCCACGTCCAGCAGTTGCGCCAGGCGCGCTCGCATCTGTCCGCGCGCCTCCTGCAGCTCTGCTTGCAGCGATGCCAGCGCAGCGGCATCGCCGCGCGCATCGTCCAGCGCTTCGCGCCAGCTCATCTGCTGCATCAGGAACGCCGGATCCATGGACGTGTTGCTCTCGGTCTGCAGGTCCACGCCTGCCTGTTCGCACAGATAGCGCGCCCGCAGCATCGGATCCCGCAGTTGGCGATAGGCCTCGTTGGCTCGCGCCGCCCATTGCATCGCCACCCGGCGCTCGGCCGGACTGGCGGTGGCATAGCGGTCTGGGTGCACCTGCGCGGCCACGGTGCGCCACGCCGATTCCAGCATTTGCGTATCGAGGTCGAAGCGCGCCGGCAAGCCGAACAGGCTGAAGTGATCGTCTCCAGCCAAGACTTACACCGTGAACGACTCGCCGCAGCCGCAGGTCGCCTTCTCGTTGGGGTTGCGGAACTTGAAGCCTTCGTTCAGGCCTTCGCGTGCGTAGTCAAGCTCAGTGCCGTCCAGATAGGCAAGGCTCTTGGGATCGACGTAGACATTCACGCCGAAGCTCTCGAAGACCATGTCCTCGGGCGCTGCCTCGTCCACGTATTCCAGCTTGTACGCCATGCCGGAGCAGCCCGTGGTCCTAACGCCGAGCCGCAAGCCGATGCCCTTGCCGCGCTTTTGCAAGTAGCGGCCGATGTGATTGGCTGCCTTCTGGGTCAAGGTAACGGACATATTATTCTTCCAGGGTGCCGACGCACCACCCGCCACGCATGAAACCGATATCGCTCCATCGCGATGCCACGGATCCGGCTCCGCCGGTCCGCCGGCATGCCCCCTTGAGGGGGAAGCGCGCAGCGCTTCGGGGGTGGGCCATATTCATTTTCAGTTCGCCGCCGCCTCGGCCGGAACCGAGTGCTTTTCCTTGTAGTTCTGCACCGCGGCCTTGATCGCGTCTTCGGCCAGGATGGAACAGTGGACCTTCACGGGCGGCAGCGCCAGTTCCTCGGCGATCTGCGTGTTGCGGATCGTCAGCGCTTCGTCCAGCGTCTTGCCCTTGACCCATTCGGTCACGAGCGAGCTGGAGGCGATGGCCGAGCCGCAGCCGTAGGTCTTGAAGCGCGCATCTTCGATCACGCCCGATTCGTTGACCTTGATCTGCAGCTTCATGACGTCGCCACAGGCGGGAGCGCCGACCATGCCGGTGCCGACGGAGTCGTCCGACTTGTCGAACGAACCGACGTTGCGCGGGTTTTCGTAGTGGTCCAGGACCTTAGTGCTGTAAGACATATTGATTCTCCACGTATTTCAAGGCGCGGGCGCTTAATGCGCAGCCCACTGCACGGTATTCAGGTCGATGCCTTCCTTGGCCATTTCCCAAAGCGGCGACATGTCGCGCAGCTTGCCCACGCGGCTCTTGAGCAGTTCGACCGCGTAGTCGATTTCCTGCTCGGTGGTGAAGCGGCCCAGCGTGAAACGGATCGAGCTGTGCGCCAGCTCGTCGTTGCGGCCCAGGGCGCGCAGCACGTAGGAAGGTTCCAGGCTGGCCGAGGTGCAGGCCGAGCCGCTGGAGACGGCCAGTTCCTTGATCGCCATGATCAGGGACTCGCCTTCGACATAGTTGAAGCTGACATTCAGGTTGTGCGGCACGCGCTGGTCCATGTCGCCATTCAGGTAGACCTCTTCGATCTGCGACAGGCCGGCCCACAGACGATCGCGCAACATGCGAATGCGCTCGTTTTCGGTGCCCATTTCCTCGCGCGCCAGGCGGAAGGCTTCGCCCATGCCGACGATCTGGTGGGTGGCCAGCGTGCCCGAGCGGAAACCACGCTCGTGGCCGCCGCCGTGCATCTGCGCTTCGATGCGCACGCGCGGCTTGCGACGCACGTACAGCGCGCCGATGCCCTTGGGGCCGTAGGTCTTGTGAGCCGAGAACGACATCAGGTCGACCTTGAGCTTCTGCAGGTCGATTTCGACCTTGCCGGTCGCCTGCGCGGCGTCCACATGGAAGATGATGCCCTTTTCGCGGCAGATTTCGCCCAGCGTTTCCACGTCCTGGATCACGCCGATTTCGTTGTTCACCATCATGATCGAGACCAGCACGGTGTCAGGGCGCAGCGCGGCCTTGAACACGTCCAGGTCGATCAGGCCGTTTTCCTTGACGTCCAGGTAGGTCACCTCGAAGCCCTGGCGTTCCAGCTCGCGACAGGTGTCCAGCACGGCCTTGTGCTCGGTCTTGACGGTGATGATGTGCTTGCCGCGTTCGGCGTAGAAGTTGGCGGCGCCCTTGATGGCAAGGTTGTCGGACTCGGTCGCGCCGGAGGTCCAGACGATTTCGCGCGGATCGGCGTTCACCAGCTTGGCGACTTCCTCGCGGGCGCGCTCGACGGCGTCCTCGGACTCCCAGCCGAAGGCATGGCTGCGCGAGGCCGGGTTGCCGAAGTTCTCGTACAGCCAGGGAACCATCTTGTCGACGACGCGGGGATCGACCGGCGTGGTGGCCGAGTAGTCCAGATAGATCGGGCGGGTGGTCATTTCTACAAACTCCTGATGCTGCTTATGCGGTGGCGTTGGCGGCGACGGTCGTGGTCGGGGCGTTGGCGGCGTTCGCGCCACCCACCCGGTTCACACGCACGGCGCAGGCCTGTGCCTGATTATTGGCTTCCTGCAATTGGCGCACACGCTGCTGATCCACGAGATCCTGCAGGGACACCGAATCCAGGTAATCGACCATCTTGCGGTTCAACGTGGCCCAGAGTTCGTGCGTCATGCACTTGCCCGGCTTGCCGTCGTTGCCGCTGGTACAGTCGCGCTTGCCACCACAGCTGGTGGCATCCAGCGGCTCGTCCACGGCGAAGATGATGTCGGCAACGGTCACGTTGCGCGCCAGGCGGGCGAGCGAATAACCGCCGCCGGGGCCGCGCACGCTATCCACGAGTTCGTGGCGGCGCAGCTTTCCGAACAGCTGTTCCAGGTAGGAAAGCGAAATATTCTGGCGCTGGCTGATGGCCGCGAGAGTGACCGGACCGCTATGCTGCCGCATAGCCAGATCGATCATGGCAGTCACGGCGAAACGCCCTTTGGTAGTTAACCGCATGGTGGGTTCCCTGTGAATCGGCCATGGCCGCCAGAGAATCCAACGGCCAATACCCGAGTAATTGGCTCAAGTATAACAAATTCCCGACTAAATTGGTATGGCTCGTAACCAGAAAAAACCGCGCTGACGCGCGGTTGATTCACTGCCAATTCAGCCCAGGCCGGCTATCGCCGACCCGAACCAGGGGCTCAGGCCGCCTGGTATTGAGTGGCGCGCTTGCGGACCAGTTCGAGCACGCCCTGACAGGCGTCTTCCAGGTAGTCCAGCACCTTGCCGAAACCGTCGGCGCCGCCGTAGTAAGGATCAGGCACGGTGGCTTCTTCGAACTCATTGGCGAAGCGCATCAGCAGCATCAGCTTGTGCTGATAGGCCTTCGGGCACTGCTGCTGCATGGCGGACAGATTGTCCCAGTCCATGGCGAGGATGAGATCGAATTCACGGAAATCTTCCGCGGTGACCTGACGCGCCTCGCAGTGCGTGATCTCGTAGCCGCGCTTGCGCGCCGCGGCCTGCGCCCGGGCGTCAGGCGCCTCGCCGATGTGAAACGCGTGCGTGCCGGCGGAATCGATGCGAACCACGTCGCCCAAACCCGCGTCGTTCACCAAATGGCGAAACACGCCCTCTGCGCTCGGCGAGCGACAGATATTGCCCATGCAAACGAAAAGTACCTTGGTCATCATGCTGGCAAGTGTGCGGGAAAACCCGCGATAAGGCAAGCTTTTTTTGCATCCAAAAGGGGGGAGCAGGACAAAATGCCGTATCAAAAATTTACTTTTAAATCAATGAATTGGAATGAAAAATCCAGACCTTCCCCAAGCTTGTCCGGGAAAAATCTGCGCAAAATTTGAACGCCCGATTGCGCTGCGCCAGAACAACATTTTTCAGCTTTTCGTCAGCGACCCGAGAGGCAGATGGGCGGCCCGCCAAGCCGCCCTCGCCTCACACCGCGCCGTCCAGCAGGACGCGCTGCTTCAATGCCGTCAGGGTGTCGCGGGCGGCGGCAGCCTGTTCGAACTCCAGATTCCGGGCGTGGTCCATCATCAGCTTTTCCAGGCGTTTGATCTCGCGCGCCAGCGCCTTTTCGTCGTTCAGGAATTCCGCGGGAACCGACGCTTCCAGCGCATCGTGCTGGACCGGCGCCACGATGCCGTCGATCAGCTCGCGCACCGCCTTGCTGACGCCACGCGCCGTGATGCCGTGGTCCGCGTTGAACTGCAGCTGCTTGACACGCCGCCGCTCCGTTTCCTGCATGGCCCGCTGCATCGAATCCGTGATGCGGTCGGCATAAAGGATCGCGTGCCCGTTGAGGTTGCGCGCGGCGCGCCCGATGGTCTGGATCAGGCTGCGCTCCGAGCGCAGGAAGCCTTCCTTGTCGGCATCCAGGATCGCTACGAGCGAAACCTCGGGAATGTCCAGGCCCTCGCGCAGCAGGTTGATCCCGACCAGCACGTCGAACGTGCCCAACCGCAGGTCACGGATGATTTCCACGCGTTCGACGGTATCGATATCGGAATGCAGATAACGCACGCGGATGCCGTGCTCGCCCAGGAAGTCGGTCAGATCCTCGGCCATGCGCTTGGTGAGCGTGGTCACCAGCACGCGCTCCGACACCGCCACCCTGGCCTTGATCTGGCCCAGCAGGTCGTCGACCTGGGTGCGCGCCGGCAGCACCTGCACCTCCGGATCCACCAGACCCGTGGGACGCACCACCTGCTCCACCACGTTGTCCGTATGCTCGCGCTCATAGGCAGCCGGCGTGGCGGACACGAACACGCACTGGCGCATGCGCGCTTCAAATTCCTCCAGCTTCAGCGGCCTGTTATCCAGCGCCGAAGGCAGGCGGAATCCATATTGGACCAGCGTTTCCTTGCGCGACCGGTCGCCGCGATACATGGCGCTCAACTGCCCGATGGTGACGTGGCTTTCATCGATGAACATCAGCGCATCGCTGGGCAGATAGTCGATCAATGTGGGCGGCGGCTCGCCTGGCGCCGCACCCGATAGATGCCGCGAATAGTTTTCGATGCCCTTGCAGAAGCCCAGCTCCTGCAGCATTTCCAGATCGAAGCGGGTGCGCTGCTCCAGCCGCTGCGCCTCGACCAGATGGCCGTCGTCGACATAGCGTTTGACGCGCTCGCGCAGCTCTTCCTTGATCGTCTCGATGGCGCGCAGGACGGTATCGCGCGGCGTTACGTAGTGCGAACCCGGGTACACCGTGAAGCGGGGCAGCTTCTGGCGGATGCGGCCGGTCAGCGGGTCGAACAGCTCCAGGCTCTCGATCTCGTCGTCGAACAGTGTCAACCGCAGCGCCAGCTCGGCGCTTTCGGCCGGAAAGATGTCGATCGTCTCGCCACGCACGCGGAACACGCCGCGCGTGAACTCGGCGTCATTGCGGGTGTACTGCATGGCGACCAGCCGCGCCAGGATCTCGCGCCTGGAAATCCGGTCGCCCGAGCGCAGGATCAGCACCATGGCGTGGTAGTCGCCGGGATTGCCGATACCGTAGATGCAGGACACCGTGCCCACGATCACAGTGTCGCGGCGCTCCAGCAGGCTCTTGGTGGCCGACAGCCGCATCTGCTCGATGTGCTCGTTGATGGACGAGTCCTTCTCGATGAACAGATCGCGCGTCGGCACGTAGGCCTCGGGCTGGTAATAGTCATAGTACGAGACGAAGTACTCGACCGCGTTCTTCGGGAAGAATTCGCGCATTTCGGCGTACAACTGCGCAGCCAGCGTCTTGTTGGGCGCCAACACCAGGGCCGGACGGCCGAGACGGGCGATCACGTTGGCCATGGTGTAGGTCTTGCCCGACCCGGTGACACCCAGCAGCGTCTGGTACATCAGGCCGTCTTCCATGCCCTGGACCAGGCTGTCGATGGCCGTCGGCTGGTCGCCCGCCGGCGGATACGGCTGGTACAGCTGGAATGGACTGCCCGGATACTCGACAAAGCCCGGGGCAGCGCCCGGAACGGTGGTGTCCCCCCCC
>NZ_JCBANH010000031.1:0-62056 GCF_059760925.1 Achromobacter sp. 1011791174 | reverse complement strand
CCGCCGCAGGATGCCTCCCTGGCGGGAGACGGGCGTTACTTTACGCTCTTTTCGAACTTTTCCAGCAGCTCGTTGCCGCGCTTGACGATGTTCTCGGCGCCGTCCTTGGCCGTGACCTTGCCCGAGACGATGCGCTCGATCTCGGCGTCCTCGATTTCACGGATCTGCGGCAGGAAGCCCAGGCGCAGGCCGCGCGATTGAGCGGTGGTTTCCACGTTCAGCTGCTTGACGCCGACTTCGGTGCCGGGGTTCTTGTCGTAGAAGCCTTCCTTCTTGGTCAGCTCGTAGGCGGCCTTGGTGACGGGCACGTAGCCGGTCTGCTGGTGCCAGCGGGCGGCGATCTCGGGGCTGGCCAGGAACTTGAAGAAGGCGGTCACGCCCTTGTACGTTTCCGGCTTCTTGTTGGCGAAGACCCACAGCGAGGCGCCGCCAATGATGGTGTTCTGCGGCGCGCCCTGCACGTCCGAGTAGTAGGGCAGGGTGGAGGTGCCGAATTCGAACTTGGCGTTCTTGGCGATGTTGGCGCGCAGGCCCGACGATCCGGTGATCATGGCGCACTTGCCGCTGATGAACAGCGAGTTCGGCTCGTCGCCGCGGCCGCCGTACATGAAGATGCCTTCCTTGCCCAGCTTGGCCAGGTTTTCCAGGTGGCGCACGTGCAGCGGGGTGTTCACGGCAACGCGGGCGTCCAGGCCGCCGAAGCCGTTGTCCTTGGTGGCGTAGGGCACGTTGTGCCAGGCCGAGAACGTTTCCAGCTGGACCCAGGACGGCCACGAGGTGGTGTAGCCGCATTCCTGGCCGGCGGCCTTGAGCTTCTGGCCGGCGGCGGCCAGCTCTTCCCAGGTCTTGGGCGGCTTGTCGGCGTCCAGGCCGGCCTTCTTGAAGGCGTCCTTGTTGTAGTAGAACACCACGGTGGAGCTGTTGAACGGCATCGACACCAGCTTACCGTCGGCCGACGAGTAGTAGCCGGCCACGGCGCCGATGAATTCCTTGGGATCGATCGGGTTGCCGGCTTCTTCGGACATCTGCTGCACCGGCTTGATGGCGCCCTTGGCGTACATCATGGTGGCGGTGCCGACTTCGAAGACCTGGAGGATGTCGGGCGCGTTGCCGGCGCGGAACGCGGCGATGCCCGCATTCATCGACTCGCCGTAGTTGCCCTTGTAGACTGCCTTGACCTGGTATTCGGGGTTCTTCTTGTTGAACTCGTCGACCAGCCCGTTGACGCGGTCGCCCAGCGCGCCTTCCATCGAGTGCCAGAACTGGATCTCGGTGGCGGCATGGGCCGAGGCGCCGGCGAACGCGGCCATGACGGCGGCGAAGGTTAGGGCAATACGGTGGGATCGCATGGTGTGGTTTCCTCCAGTTGGGCGTGTCGCGGCCGATTTTCCGGCCGCGGAAAACACGTCACCTTATGAATTGTTTGTGACAAAAGCGTGACTTTCACATCACTCCAAACGGCTGTCAAATTGCGCGTTTTGGGCGCGAACGAACATTCTTCATTTTTTTCCCAGGGACATGACGGTTTACAATCCTCCCATTATGAAAAACGAACTTTCGATTGCGTTCATCGGCGGCGGCAATATGGCCGCCGCCCTGGCTTCCGGGCTGGCTGGCAAAGTATGCCCCGCCGGCAACATCCATGTCATTGACATAAACGAGGAGGCGCACGCCTCGTGGCGGGCGCGCGGCATGACCACCGCCACCGCCGCCGACGAGGCCCTGGCGCGGTGCCGCGTCTGGGTGTTCGCGGTCAAGCCACAGAACATGAAAGACGTTGTGGCGTCCACGCGTCAGTGGCTGCGTCCGGACACGCTTGTGGTAAGCGTGGCAGCCGGCATCCGCGCCGATACCCTGGCCGGCTGGCTGGGCACGCCGGAGCAGCCGTTCCGCCGCCTGGTGCGCTGCATGCCGAACACGCCGGCCCTGGTGGGCGCGGGCATGACCGGCCTGGCCGCGCTGGATGGCGTCGGTCAGGAAGACCGCGAACTCGCGGCCAGCCTGTTGGCCAGCGTGGGCGACGTCGTATGGGTGGCCGACGACGCGGCCCTGGATGGCGTGACCGCGCTGTCGGGCAGCGGCCCGGCTTATGTGTTCCTGTTCCTGGAAGCGCTGATCGCCGGCGGCCAGAAGGTCGGCCTGACGGCCGAGCAGGCGCGCCAGCTTGCCTTGGGCACGCTGGCCGGGGCCACCAAGCTCGCGGCCGAGTCGTCCGAGCCGCCGTCCGTCCTGCGCGAGCGTGTCACGTCCAAGGGCGGCACCACGGCCGCCGCGCTGGCGTCCTTCGGCGCGGCGGGCTTCGCCGGCATCGTCGAGGACGCGCTGGCGGCCGCCGCGCGCCGTTCGCGCGAGCTGGCGGAGGAATTCGGCAAATGAGCGCGCAGGCGAGCCGCTACGAAGCCATGCGCGCGCCGCAGTTCGCGGTGGCGGTGCTGTGCATGCTGCTGGTGGTGGTCGGTTCCAACATCCTGGTGCAGGTGCCGCTGAACGACTGGCTGACCTGGGGCGGGCTGTCCTATCCGGTGGCGTTCCTGGTCACCGACGTGCTGAACCGCCGTTTCGGTCCATCGGCGGCGCGGCGCGTGGCCTGGTTCGGTTTCGCCGCCGCGCTGGTCGTCTCGTTCTGGGTGGCCTCGCCGCGCATCGCGCTGGCCTCGGGTCTGGCCTATATCTGCGCGCAACTGGTCGACATCCAGGTCTTCGACCGTCTGCGCGACCAGCGCTGGTGGCGCGCGCCGTTGATTTCAGGCGTGTTGGGCGCGGTGCTGGATACGGCCGTGTTCTTCAGCGTGGCCTTCGCCGCCACGGGCACGCCCTGGCTGACCTGGATGGCGGGCGATCTGGCGATCAAGCTGGCGGTCAACATCAGCATGCTGGCGCCGTTCCGCGCGCTGATGTGGAACCTGGCCAAGCCGGCCAACGCCTGAAGCCGGGCGGGGCAGGGAAGAGGCGGCCTGCGGGCCGCCTTTTGTCATTCGGGGCCGCGCGCGCCTTGGCGTATGGCATCGCGCGGACATTATTGAAACCGATCGATATATTCCGGGCGCGAACGCGCAGGATTAACACGCTAATTATTATCCGTAAGTCTTGCGTAAGGACTGTATTTAAATGCGAATACGCGGGCTCAGATAATGATTTTTCGCAAA
Organism: Achromobacter sp. 1011791174; assembly: GCF_059760925.1. Classification (NCBI taxonomy): domain Bacteria; kingdom Pseudomonadati; phylum Pseudomonadota; class Betaproteobacteria; order Burkholderiales; family Alcaligenaceae; genus Achromobacter; species Achromobacter sp. 1011791174. The sequence goes on along the minus strand of NZ_JCBANH010000031.1, from coordinate 58,910 downwards.
GCGCAGATGCTGAAACGGCGCTGACGCGCAAGGGGATAAACAAGGCCGGATCGCGATTTTCCCTGCGATTTCACGGGCTTGTAGTCTCGATGCGGCACGATTAAAGATTTCTCCGCAAATATTGGGGATTACACGCAGTGACAGTGCGGCGGCTTGCTTCCAGAATACCGCCCACATCGTGTTTTCGCCCAAGAAGCCGGCAACGCGCGGCACGAATCACGGGGCACCCTCCCGCGAATTCGGACCGGTCCGAGCCGCTCAAAACCTCGCTGGAGAACTACGCATGAAGTTTCTGCATCGCCTTACCCCGGTAGCCGTCGCGCTTGGGGCGCTTGCCCTGGCAGGTTCCGTGCATGCCGCCGACACCATCAAGATCGGCATCCCCCAGCCGATGACCGGCCCCAACACCCAGTACGGCGACCAGATCCAGGCTGGCGCGCTGACCGCCATCGAAACGATCAACGCCAAGGGCGGCGTCAAGGGCAAGAAGCTCGAACCCATCCTCATCGACGACGGCTGCGAACCGAAGCAGGCCGTGCCGGCCGCCAACCGCGTGGTCAACTCCGGTGCCAAGTTCGCCGTGGCGCATGCGTGCTCGGGCGTGACCGTGGCCGCCGTGAACGTCTACGAACAGGAAGGCATCGTCGGCATCACTCCGGGCGCCACCTCGCCGCTGGTGACCGACACCATCAAGCCGCACTATTTCTTCCGCACGATCGGCCGCGACGACCAGCAAGGTCCGTATGCCGCCCGCTACATCGCCAAGACCCTCAAGCCGCAGAAGGTCGCCGTGCTGCATGACAAGCAGACCTACGGCTCGGGCGTGGCCACCCAGGTCAAGGACACGCTGACCAAGGAAGGCGTGAACGTCGCGCTGTTCGAAGGCATCAACGTCGGCGACAGCGACTATTCGGCCATCATCACCAAGCTCAAGTCGGCCGGCGTGGACCTGGTCTACTTCGGCGGCTACCACCCCGAGCTGGGCCTGCTGCTGCGCCAGTCGCGCGAACAGGGCCTGAAGGTCCAGTTCATGGGTCCGGAAGGCACCGCCAACCAGGACCTGGTGGCGATCGCCGGCCCGGCCATCGAAGGCCTGCTGGTCACGCTGCCCGCCGACTTCACCAAGCTGCCGGGCAACGAAAGCATCGTCAAGGCCTTCAAGGACGCCAAGCGCGATCCGGACGGCGCCTTCCAGATGCCGGCCTATGCCGCCGTCCAGATCCTGGCCGACAGCATCACCGCGGTGGGCGAAGATCCCGCCAAGGTGGCCGACTACATGCACAAGACCACCTTCAACACCGGCATCGGCAAGGTCGAGTACGACGCCAAGGGTGATTTGAAGAACTTCGAGTTCGCCGTCTACAAGTGGGACAAGAACGGAAAGAAGACCCAGCTGTAAACTCGCGATCCCGCCGGCGTGGTGCCGGCGTGTAGGGCCTGTCCTTGCCGTCATGCCGTAATCCGCGTAGCGAAGCGCCAAAAGCGCTGTGCGGCCGGCAGGCGCCGATGGCAGGCCCTTATAAAATACGCCCAGGTTTCCGGCTCCGGGTCTCACTACCGGAGCCGGAACTATTTGGAGCACAGAGAAATAATGTCTGACCTCATACCCCAACTTACCCAGCAATTCTTCAACGGATTGTCTCTGGGCGCGATCTACGCGTTGATCGCCATCGGCTACACAATGGTCTACGGCATCATCGGTATGATCAACTTCGCCCACGGCGAAATCTATATGATCGGCGCCTATGTCGGCCTGGTCACCTTGACGTCCATCGGCACCAACAGCGGCTTGCCCGTGCCGTTCATCATCGCCGCCATGCTGCTCGTGGCCATCGTGGTCACCGGCATCTACGGCTTTTCCGTCGAACGCGTGGCTTACCGGCCGGTGCGCAACAGCCCCAGGCTGGTCGCGCTGATCTCGGCCATCGGCATGTCGATCTTCCTGCAGAACTGGGTCGCGCTGGGCCAGGGCGCCCGCGACATGGCCGTGCCGTCGCTGGTTTCCGGCGCGGTGCAGTTCCACATGGGATCCGACTTCGATGTCACGGTGCCGTATTCGCGCATCATGATCATCGTGGTGACCGTGGTGCTGATGGTGGGCCTGACGCTGTTCATCAAGTACTCACGCATGGGCCGTGCCTCGCGCGCCTGCTCGCAGGACATGCACATGGCCAACCTGCTCGGCATCGACACCAACCGGGTGATCTCCTTCACGTTCGTGATGGGCGCGATCCTGGCGGCGGTGGGCGGCGTACTGATCGCCATCACCATCGGCAAGCTCAATCCCTTCATCGGCTTCCTCGCCGGCATCAAGGCCTTCACGGCGGCGGTGCTGGGCGGCATCGGCAGCATCCCCGGCGCTATGCTGGGCGGCGTGTTGCTGGGCCTGGCCGAGACCTTCGCGGCAGCCTACATCTCGTCGCAGTACAAGGACATCGTGGCGTTCTCGCTGCTGGTCCTGATCCTGCTGTTCCGTCCCACCGGGCTGTTGGGCAAACCTGAGGTGGAAAAAGTCTGATGTCGAACAACAATCTGAAAAACGCCACGATGGCGGCGGTGCTGACCGCCGTCATCGTCACCCCCGTCTTTGGCCTGCAGCTGATCCGCCAGGGCGCGCGCACCACGATGGAGTCCAACTGGTCGCTGGTGGCGCTTGCCGCCGCGGTCGTGTTCGTGTTCCAGCTGTTGCGCCCCTGGCTGGCCAAGCCGTTCCAGAAACTGAAGACGGGCCTGCCGACCCTGCCGTCGTCGCCGGCCAAGAGCAACAAGCTGCTGGTGCTGCTGATCCTGGCGGCCGCCGTGATCTGGCCGTTCTTTGCCGGCCGCAGCTCGGTCGACATCGCCACGCTGGTGCTGATCTACGTGATGCTGGGCCTGGGCCTGAACATCGTGGTGGGTTTCGCCGGGCTGCTGGACCTGGGTTTCGTCGGCTTCTATGCCGTCGGCGCCTATACCTACGCCTTGCTGTACCACTGGGGCGGCTGGAGCTTCTGGGAAGCGCTGCCGTTCTCGGGCGCGATGGCCGCGCTGTTCGGCTTCATCCTGGGCTTTCCGGTGCTGCGCCTGCGCGGCGACTACCTGGCCATCGTGACGCTGGGCTTCGGCGAGATGATCCGCCTGCTGCTGATCAACCTGAACACGCTGACCGGCGGTCCGGACGGCATCTCGGGCATTCCGAAGCCGTCGGTGTTCGGCCTGGAAATGACGCGTCGCGCCAGCACCGAGGGCGGCACCACGTTCCACGACTTCTTCGGCCTGACGTTCCAGAACCAGCACATGGTGATCTATCTGTACATGATGGCCCTGCTGCTGGCGCTGGTTACGCTGTTCGTGTCCACGCGCCTGATCCGCATGCCGGTCGGCCGCGCCTGGGAAGCCCTGCGCGAGGATGAGATCGCCTGCCGTTCGCTGGGCCTGAACCCCACCCGCATCAAGCTGTCCGCGTTCACGCTGGGCGCGACCTTCGCCGGCTTTGGCGGCGCGTTCTTCGCGGCCCGCCAGGGCATGGTGAATCCGGAGTCCTTCACCTTCATCGAATCGGCGCTGATCCTGGCCATCGTGGTGCTGGGCGGCATGGGTTCGCAGGTGGGCGTGATCCTGGCGGCGGTGCTGCTGACCGTGCTGCCCGAGCTGGCGCGCGAGTTCGCCGAGTACCGCATGCTGATGTTCGGCCTGGTGATGGTGTTGATGATGATGTGGCGTCCGCAGGGGTTGTTGCCCATGAAGCGTCCCCACGTGGAGCTGTCCAAATGAGCGAGGCGTTGCTTAAAGTATCCGGACTGACCATGCGGTTCGGCGGTCTGCTGGCCGTCGACAGCGTGGCCTTCGAAGTCAAATCCGACGAGGTATTCGCCATCATCGGCCCGAACGGGGCCGGCAAGACCACGGTGTTCAACTGCGTGGGCGGTTTTTACGCGCCCACCGCGGGCGAGATCCTGATGGACGGCAAGGCCATCACCGGCCTGCCCAGCCACAAGGTCGCGCGCCACGGGCTGGTGCGCACGTTCCAGAACGTGCGCCTGTTCAAGCAGCTGACCGTGTTGGAAAACCTGCTGGTCGCCCAGCACACCCAGGTCGAGGCGCGCCTGCTGCCGGGCCTGCTCAAGCTCAAGTCCTATCGCCAGTCGGAAGCCGATGCGCTGGCGCGCGCGGCGCAATGGCTGGACTTCATGGGCCTGCGCGAGTTCGCCAACCGCGAGGCCGGCAACCTGGCCTACGGCCACCAGCGCCGCCTGGAGATCGCGCGCTGCATGATCACCAAGCCGCGCCTGCTCATGCTGGACGAGCCGGCCGCCGGCCTGAACCCGCAGGAAAAGCGCGATCTGCAATCGCTCATCGACCAGCTGCGCCGCGAGTTCGGCGTGGCGGTGCTGCTCATCGAGCACGACATGAGCCTGATCATGGGCATCTCCGACCGCATCCTGGTCATGGAGCACGGCAAGCCCATCACTACCGGCACCCCCGAGCAGGTGCGCAACGACGAGCGCGTCATCAAGGCGTACCTGGGGGAGGAATAAATGCTGAAGCTGGAAAACATACACACCTACTACGGCGCCATCCAGGCGCTGAATGGCGTGTCGGTGGATGTCAACAAGGGCGAGATCGTCACCCTGATCGGCGCCAACGGCGCTGGCAAGACCACGCTGCTCATGACCGTCTGCGGCAATCCCAGGGCCAAGGAAGGCAAGATCACGTTCGAGGGCGAGGACATCACCCACAAGGACACGCACCACATCATGCGCAACGGCATCGCCATTTCTCCGGAAGGGCGGCGCGTGTTCAAGGACCTGACGGTCGCCGAGAACCTGATGATGGGCGGCTTCTTCGCCAAGCGCGACGAAATCCACGAGGGCATCGACCACGTCTACGGCCTGTTCCCCCGGCTGAAGGAGCGCGCCAGCCAGCGCGCCGGCCTGATGTCCGGCGGCGAGCAGCAGATGCTGGCCATCGGCCGCGCGCTGATGACCCGTCCGCGCCTGCTGCTGCTGGACGAGCCCACGCTGGGCCTGGCGCCGCTGGTGATCGCGCAGATCTTCGACATCATCCGCGAGATCCGCGAGCAGGGCGTGACGGTGTTCCTGGTCGAGCAGAACGCCAACAAGGCGCTGCAGGTGGCCGACCGTGGCTATGTGCTGGAGAACGGCCGCGTGGTGCTGCAGGACACGGGCGCCAATCTGCTGGTCAATGACGAGGTCCGCAAAGCCTACTTGGGCGGCTGACCAATTTCCCCCGCGAAGGGAGTGGGCGCACCGCGAGGTGCGCTTTTTTTTATCCGGGATGCGGGGGAAGGGAGGGCGGCTCAGGCCGCGATGCGGGCGTGCGGCGCGTCGGCCATGTAGCGGTCGATGGCGGCGCGCGCCAGCGCATCGATCGAATCGGTGAGCGTGATGCCCAGGCCGGGACGCAGTGCGTGCGGCACGGCCAGCGGCAGCTCGGTGCAGCCCAGGACCACGGCGTCGGCGCCGCGCGCCTTCAGGCGCGCGATGCACTCGGCAGCCGGCGAGTAGGCCTGTTCGAGCTGATTGCCTTTCACGGCGCGGATCGAGCCCATGCAATAGCGCTCGACCTCGTCCTCGTCGGGCACCAGGCATTCATAGCCCTGTGCCTCGAGATGGCGCTGGTACAGGCCCAGCTTGAGCGTGGCCGCGGTGCCCATCAGCCCGATGCGGCCCTTGGGCAGGCCGAGCCGGCGCAGGTCGTCGATGACCGCCTCGATGATGTGCAGCACCGGCAGCCGGGTGGCGGCCGTGATCTGGTCATACCAGAGGTGCGCGGTATTGCACGGGATGGCGATCAACTGCGCGCCCGCGCGTTCCAGGAAGCGCACGCCTTCGACCATGTAGGGCAGGGGATTCTCGCCGCCGGCCATGTAGGCGCTGGAGCGGTCGGGGATGCGGGGATCGTTGCGCAGCAGTGTGGGAATGTGCTGCTGGTCGACATCGGCGGGCGTGAGCGCCGCCAGGCGCAAGGCGAAAGCGGCGCCGGCCATGGGGCCCATGCCGCCCAATACACCCAGGTAACAACCCTGGGAAAAGCTATTCACTTTAAGACTCCGAAGCGGTGCTGCGCCGGGCTCGGAAAGCGGCCCGGCCTCTGGCATGCCGCGATGTTCCGCGAACCGGCAGGGCAAGGGCATCGCTGCCCGCACCTGACCGCTCGCTGAACGAGGGCGCCGCATGCCGCGGCGCCCAGGCGGCGCCAAGCCGCCATCATACGCCTGCCCGGCGCGGGCCCGCTGGCGGGCCTGCGTCGCGCGGCGGGCTTACTCCAGGCCTTCGGCCTTGCGAGCGGCCTTCACGCCGCTGTTTTCCTGCATGCGCTTGAAGAACGCGGCCAGATTGTCCAGGCCGGTCAGGTCGACCTGCTTGCCATGCGCCCAGGTCAGCACCACGTAGAGATAGGCATCGGCCACGCTGGGGTCGGCGCCCACCAGGTAGGACTTGCCGGCCAGCTGGGCATCGAGCTGCGCGAACAGCTTGGAGAGCAGCTTGGACGCGTTGGCGGCCAGTTCCTTCTGCGCGCCTTCCTCGGACAGGAAGCGCATCGGCGCGAAGACCAGCGAGAAGGTCTTGTGCAGGTCGGAGTTGATGAAGCCCAGCCAGCGGCGCACTTCGGCGCGGGAGCGCGCGCTGCCATCGCCCATCAGCTTGCTTTGCGGGGCCTGTTCGGCCAGGTATTCGAGGATGGCGACGTTCTGCGTCAGGGTCCAGTCGCCGTCGGCCAGCGCGGGAACCGCGCCCAGCGGATTGATCTTCAGGAATTCCGGACCCTTGAGCTCGTCGCGGCTGAGCTTGTGCGTTTCATAGGGCTTGCCCAGCCATTCCAGCACGATGTGGGAAGCGAGCGAGCATGCGCCAGGCATGTAGTACAGTTTCATTTGAAGGCGTCTCCTGTGGGGCAGGGCGGGAGGCGACCCGTCCTTGCCGCATATGGTACGCCACTCATGTGGCGACGATGCGTGATAGCCCCACGATATATACCGCCGCGTCCGCCGCCTCGCGCCGGGATCGTCCGACGGACGCCGCGCCATTCGCCATGCGCCCATGCCGTAGCCGGAGATGACCATGCCGCCTCGTGCCGCCGCAACGCTGTCCGTCTTCCTTTCCGGCGCCGTGCTTGCGGCCTGCGCCTGGTCCGCAACCGCGCGCGCCGAGCCGGTGTCGGCCGGCACCGGGATCCCGCCCGCCGCGCCGACCCAGGTCACGCCCGTGGCGGGCGGCCTGGAACATCCCTGGGCCATGGCCTTTCTGCCCGATGGCGGCATCCTCATCACCGAACGCCCCGGCAATCTGCGGCTGCTGCGCATTCCCGGCGGCCTGTCCGCGCCCTTGAAAGGCGTACCCAAGGTGGCCGCGCAGGGGCAGGGCGGCCTGCTCGACGTGGCCTTGTCGCCGGATTTCGCCAAGGACCGCCTGGTCTACCTGTCCTATGCCGAGGCCGGCGACGGCCGCGCCGGCACAGCCGTGGGGCGCGGCCGTCTGGCCGATGACGGGGCCCGCCTGGAGGATTTCCGCGTCCTGTTCCGGCAGGAGCCCAAGCTGTCCGAGGGGCTGCATTTCGGTTCCCGCCTGGTGCTGGACGGCAAAGGGCATCTTTACATCGCGCTGGGCGAGAACAACCAGCGCTCCACCGCGCAAGACCTGGGCAAGCTGCAGGGCAAGGTGGTGCGCATCCGGGCCGACGGCTCGGTGCCGCCGGACAATCCCTTTGTGGGCAAGGCCGGCGCGCGCCCCGAGATCTGGTCCTATGGCCACCGCAATCCGCAGGGCATGGCGTTGAACCCCTGGTCCGGCGAGCTGTGGGAAAGCGAGCATGGGCCGCGCGGCGGCGACGAGGTCAATCTGATCAAGCCGGGGCTGAACTACGGCTGGCCCCTGGCGACCTACGGCATCGACTATTCCGGCCAGCCCATCCCCGAGGCGCGTGGCCAGACGCTGCCGGGCATGGAGTCGCCGCTGTATTGGTGGCCGAAGTCGCCCGCCATCAGCGGCATGGCGTTCTACGACGCGCCCAGGTTTCCGGCCTGGCGTCATTCGCTCTTCATCGGCGCGCTGGCCGAACGCAACCTGATCCGGCTGACGTTGGACGGCGACAAGGTGGTGGCGCAGGAACGCCTGCTGGGCGAGCGCGGCAAGCGGATCCGGGACGTGCGGGTCGGACCGGACGGCCATGTGTATGTATTGACGGACGAATCGCCGGGCGAGCTGCTGCGCATCGCGCCGGCGGGGGGATGAAGCCATGAAGACCTACGAACTGATCGGATCGGCCGGCTGCGGTTCCGCCATCGTCGAGATGGCGCTGGCGCTGGCCAATGTGCCGTACACGCTGGAAGACGTGCCTTACCTGAAGCCGGGGCCGCAGCGCGACCGCCTGCTGCGCCTGAATCCGCTGGGCCAGGTGCCGACGCTGGTGACGCCGGACGGTGAGGTCATGACAGAAAGCGCGGCCATGATCCTGCATCTGCACGACGTGGCGCCGCAGGCCGGCCTGGCGCCGTTGCCCGACCAGCCCGAGCGCGCGCGCTTCCTGAACCTGCTGATCCGGTTGGTCGCGGCCATCTATCCTACCTTCACCTATGGCGACAATCCGCCGCAATGGACCACGGAAGGCGCGCCCGCCGACCTGCTGCGCGAGCGCGTGCACACGCGCCGCGCCGAACTGTGGCAGGAGCTGGAGCGGCAGGCCGGCGCGCCGCACATGCTGGGCGAGCGGTTTTCGGCGCTGGACCTGTACGTGGCCGTGATGACGCGCTGGCGTCCGGGGCCGGCCTGGTTTGAATCGGTCTGCCCGGCCTTGACGGCGGTGGCGCGCGAGGCGGGACGCAATCCGGCCGTGGCTCGCGCGCTGCGTCGCAACTTCCCTCCGCCAACCGAATAGCGCGCCTCAGCGCTTGCCGCGGCGCGGCTTCGAGCGAGCCTCGCGCAAGGCGATATAGATGCCGCTGCCGGCGATGAAGGCGGCGCCCAGATAGGCCAGCGCGTCGGGCGCCTCGCGCCAGAACACCCAGCCCAGCACGGTGGCCCAGATCAGGCCGGTGTAGTCGAACGGCGCCACCACGGAGGCCGGGGCGATGCGGAACGCCTGCGTGATGAGCGTCAGCCCCAGCGTGCTGAACAGCGCCACGCCAGCGAAATAGGGCAGGTCGCCGATGGCCGGCGCCTGCCAGACCCAGGGCAGGGTGAGGATGCTGCACAGGAACTGGCCGGCCACGATGTAGAAGGTGGTGGTGAGCATGCCTTCGCTGGGGCTGATGCCGCGCGCCGTGGTCATCATGACCGCGTACAGCATCGCAGTGGTCAGCGGCAGCAGCGTGGCGGCCTGGAATGCATCGGTGCCGGGCCGCACGATGATCAGCACGCCCGCGAAGCCCGCCAGCACCGCCAGCCAGCGGCGGCTGTCGACGCGCTCTTTCAGCACGAACACCGACAACGCCGTCACGAACAGCGGCGCGGCGAAGGCGATCGCCGTCGCCTCGGCCAATGGCAAGGAATTCAGGCCGAGGTAGAAACAACAGGCCGACACCACGTTGATCGCGCCGCGCGCCAGGTGCAGGCGCAGATGCCCGGTGCGCAAGACGCGGCGGCCGCCCAGCCACAGCGCCAGCGCCGTGACCACCGGCAGGGCGATCAGCGCCCGCAGGAACAGGATTTGCAGCGGGTGATAGCTGGCGCCCAGCCACTTGGCGTTGGCATCGCTGAGCGTAAGGAAGAAGATGCCGGCCATCACACAGGCGATGCCGGCGGCGGCGGAAGAGGGACGGGCGGTAGGCAGGGTGGCGGAGGACATGGGCGGGAGCAGCGGATCACGGCGATTCCTGGCGCCGTACGAAGGGAGGGCTTGGATGCAGGGCGCCAGCGCAAGGGCCGGCGCGAGCTGGCCGGGCGTTCAGCCCTGGCTGCGGTAGGCGGCCAGCGCAACCATGGCCCAGGAGGCCAGGAAGGCGACGCCGCCCAGCGGCGTGACCGCGCCCAGCCAGTGCGTGCCGGTCAGCGCGAGCAGATACAGGCTGCCGGAAAAAAGCACGATGCCGGCGAACATCACCAGACCGGCGGCCGACAACAGGGGCGAGCCATAGCGCGCGCCGAGCAGGGCGATCGCGAAAATGCCCAGCGCATGGATCAGATGGTACAGCACGCCCGTCTGCCAGACGGCGAGCAGCTCGGGGCTGACGATGCGCTTGAGCCCGTGCGCGCCGAAGGCGCCCGCGCCCACGGCCACCATGAGGTTCAATGCCGCGAGTATCGTGAGCTGCCGGTCTGTCATTGCTGGTCCTGGGTTCGAAGAGTCGTTTGGGCGGAGCCGCCGGTGCCTATGATATGGCATTCGGCGCCGGCGCTCTGCGCGCCGGCGATCGATCCGGCTTGCACCCCGCCGCCACGTCCGTTCGCCTGGCCGCGGCAGGCGCTGGCGCTCAAGCCGTCGTGAGCACCGCGCGGCCCACCACCTTGCCGGCCCGCAGCGAGGCCAGCACGCTGTCGGCCTGGTCCAACGCGTAGCGGTGCACCGGCATGGGCGGGACCTTGCCTGCGCGCACCAGTTCCATCAGCTCCTTCAATTCGGCCAGGTTGCCGACGTAGCTACCGATGATGGACAGCGCCTTCATGGGAATCAGCGCGATCGGCCACGTCGAGCCGCCGCCGAACAGGCCCACGATGATGAGCTTGCCGCCCTTGGTCAGGAAGTCGAAGGCCAGCGAAGTGGTGGCGGGCGCGCCCACCAGGTCGATGGCGGCCTGCGCCGGCTTGCCGCCGGCGGCCTTGATGATCTGCTGCGCCGCGTCCGGCGCCGCGCCGTCGATGGCCGCCAGCGCGCCTGCCTCCAACGCCGCCTGGCGCTTGGCGGGGTCGATGTCCACCACGATGGCGCCGGCGTCGCCCAGCGCCTTGATGAGCGTCAGGCACATCAGTCCCAGGCCGCCCGCGCCGAAGATCACCACGGGATGCTGGCGGTAGGTCTGCTCGCCGATCTTCTTCAGCGCGGCATAGGTGGTCAGGCCGGAGCAGGCGTAGGGAGCTATCTGCGCCGGGTCCAGGTTGCCGATGTCGATCAGGTAGCGGGAGTGCGGCACGAGCACGTGGTCGGCGTAGCCGCCGGCGCGGTGCACGCCCAGGCAGGCCGGGGCCATGCAGTGGTTCTCCTGGCCCGCCTGGCACGACGGGCAGTTGCCGCAGCCGATCCAGGGATAGACCAGGTAGTTGCCGCCGGGCCGCAGGCCGGTCGCGTCGGGGCCGGCCGACACCATCGCGCCGACGGTTTCGTGGCCCATGGTGAGCGGCAGCGTAACGCCGCGCTCCTTGAGCGACAGCGTGCGCCCCTGACCCAGGTCGTAGCCCCCTTCCCAGAGATGGATGTCGCTGTGGCAGACGCCGGCGGCACGGACCTTGAGCAGCACCTGCGCGCCTTGCGGCACGGGCGTGGGCTGGTCCATTTCCTGCAGCGGGGCGCGGAAATCGACCACGCAATAGCACTTCATGGCATGTCTCCTTTATGGCTTGCTTGTTGTCGACCGGAAGAGGGGAGCGTCAGGCGTCGCGCCGCATCAGCGTGGACTTGCCGAACAGGCTTTCGATCAGGTCCACCGCCAGTTCGGCGGTCTTGTTGCGCACGTCGAAAGCGGGATTCAGTTCGACCACGTCGAGCGAACGCATCAGCCCGGTGTCGGCGATCATCTCCATGCAGAGCTGGGCCTCGCGGTAGGTCGGTCCGCCAGGCACGGTGGTGCCCACGCCGGGCGCGATCTCGGGGTCCAGGAAATCCACATCGAAGCTGACATGCAGGTGCGTGTCCTGGTCCAGGCCCGCGAGCGCGGCCTGCATGGTGGCGCGCATGCCCATTTCGTCCAGGTAGCGCATGTCGAACACTTCCAGCCCGGCCTCGTGCACCAGCCGCTTTTCGCCAGGATCCACGCTGCGTATGCCGATCTGGCGCACCCAGGCGGCCTCGATGTCGGGATGATGGCCGGACAGGCCGGTGATCTCCGCCGGACCGTAGCCGCACAGGCAGGCTACCGGCATGCCATGGATATTGCCGGTGGGGGTAAGCGCATGGGTGTTGAAATCAGCGTGCGCGTCCAGCCACAGCACCCGCAGTTTCTTGCCGGTGTCGCGGCAATGGCGCGCCACCGCGCTGATCGAGCCGATGCCCAGGCAGTGGTCGCCGCCCAGCAGGATGGGCAGCTTGCCCTGGCGCAATTCGGCATGCACCGCGTCGTGGACCGCGCGGTTCCAGGCGGCCACTTCCGCCAGATGGCGGTAGCCGTCGACGGGAGGCTGCCAGGGATTGGCCGGGCCATACAGATTGCCGCGGTCCTCGACCTCGAAGCCCTGGGCCTCGATGACCGGACCCAGGCCGGCGACGCGCAGGGCTTCCGGTCCCATGGAGGCGCCGCGCGCGCCGGCGCCGATGTCGGTGGGCGCTCCGATCAGCGCGATGCCGCGCGGCAGGGAAGGGGTGGTCGGCTTGGCGGTTTTCTGCACGGGGCGGACTCCGGAAAGGAAAGACAGAATCAGGCGGCGGATGGAGCCGCCGCCGGCCCAGCGCCGGCCTGGCCGGCTTGGTGGACACATCTTAGCGCCGTCGCGCCCGCGCCCGCATTGCCATGGCGTGACAGAGGGCATTGCCATGGCGCGGCGGGCGTTTGGGGCACAATGGACCGAAAGCCGGCAGCGCTGGCGTCCATTTTTTCATATTCATGCCCATGATCCGCTTGTTCCCGCCCCTTCTTTCCTTCCTGCGGCCCCGTCTTGCGGCCGCGCTGGCGCTGGCCGCCATGGCTTGCGCGCTTCCTGCCGCGGCCCAGCAGAAGCCGCTGCGCATCGGCGTGGTTCCGGCCCTGGCCAACGAGGCGACCGAGAAAGCCATCGCGCTGGCCGCCCGGCAAGGGCTGGAGGTCAAGCTGGTGGAGTTCAATGACTGGGTGCTGCCCAATATCGCGGTGGCCGATGGCTCGGTGGATGCCAATTTCTTCCAGCACGAGCCGTTCCTGCAGGTGTTCAATGCGCGCCGAGGCGTGAAGCTGGTGCCGATCGCCTATGGCTACTCGACCATCATCGGTCTGTATTCCAAGAAGCTGAAGCGGGGCGAGCCGCTGCCCGAGGGCGCCACCGTCGCGGTGCCGAACGATCCGGTCAACACCGGCCGCGCCTTGCTGCTGCTGCAGTCCATGGGATTGATCGGCCTGAAGCCCGGCGTGGGCAACATGGCGGCGGTGGAAGACGTGACGCTCAATCCCAAGCGCCTGAAATTCGTGCCTGTCGAAGGCGCGCAATCGGCCCGCACCTTCGATGACGTGACGGCTTCGGTCACGTATCCCTCCTTCGCCAGGCAGGCCGGCCTGAGCGAGCAGGACTGCCTGGGTTTCGACAATAACAGCCCCGATTCCGTTCGCCGCTACGCGATCCGCTGGGTCACCACGCCCGAGCGCGCCAACGATCCGAGGCTGCTGAAATTCATCGCCATCTATCAGGAATCTCCCGAGGTCAAGGCCACGTTGCGGCGGCTGTATGGCGACCTGATCGTCTTTCCCTGGTAGCGCGGCGCGGCGGAGCATCCGAGCCCAAACCCACTCGCCGACAGCAAGAAAGCCCCTGCCTGGGCAGGGGCTCGGGCACGGCAGGCAGGCGCTCAGTGCGAGAACATGATCGGCACGGTCATGGTCTTCAGGATCGAGGCGGTCGCGCCGCCCATGGCCCATTCCCTGAGCTTGCTGTGACCGTAGGCGCCCATGACGATCAGGTCGGCGCTGTAGTCGGCCGCCGCGTTGAGGATGGTGCTGCCGACGCCCACGCCCTTGATGTCGCGGCGCACGTGCTCGGGCCGGGGCATGCCCTGGGCCTCGCAGTAGCTGGCCAGGTCGTCGAAGCTGGCCGATCCGGCGCCCCGCGTGGCCGCGCCTTCGTCCATCGTCAACACGACCAGGTGGTCCGCCATGCGCAGCACCGGCGCGGCATCCGCCAGCGCGCGGGCCGATTCACGGCTGCCGTCCCAGCAATACAGCACGCGCTCGCCGATCACCGGGAAATGGCCGCTGGAGGGCACGACCAGGACCGGCCGGCCGGCGGTCAGCAGGGTCTGCTCGACGAATTCGTTCTCGTGGGCAGCCTCGACATCGTCGCGGTTCAGCTGGCTGACGATGATCAGGTCGCTGACGCGTCCGTGCAGCGCCACGCTGGCGCTGGGCGAGGTGTCGTCGCTGCGGACCTGGGCGGGGATGTCCGCCTGCGAGGCCGCCGCCAGGAACGCATTCTGGACGCTGTCGCGGCCTTGTGCCTGCAAGTCCTTCATGACATTCAGCGCCCGGGACATCAGCACGGATTCGCCGTAGTAGTACTGCGGCGGAGCGGAGGTGGCGTAGATGCCGACCAGTTCCGCCTGGTGGCGTTTGGCCAGGCCGATGGCTGCCTGGGTGCGGCGCTTGCAGTCGAAACCCTGGTCCAGATGGACGGAAATGCGGCGGTACATAGAGCCTCCTGAGTGAACTTGCGTTGGCGCTATCGTTGCGCGTTCGCGCCGACCGGCGCTTGATGCACGTCAAGCCGGCCTCAGTTTGCCCCGTCCGGCGCAAGCTCTAGGCCTGTTGGAGCTTGTCGCGCAGCTGCTGGACCTGCCGCGCCTGGCGGGCGATGCGTTCCAGAGGGGGCGGCAGACCGGGTTGCGCCAGACCCACCGCCGACGGCACCGGCATGACCCGGCCGCCGGGTTCCGGTTCGCCGTCGCGCGGGTGCAGCGCCCGCGCCAGGGTTTCGCCGTAGTCGCGCAGCGCGGATGCCGCTTCGTTGTCGGCAGGCAGCCCGGGCTGGATTTCCAGCACGGTGCCGGCGGCGGTCACCCGGCGCATGGCATTGAGCAGGGCTTCCGCCGTGTCGACCTTGCTGTCGCGGTGCAAGGGGTTCTGCTGCAGCCGTTCCAGTGACGCCTGGGCATTGTCGGCCGCCAGGCAGGCCTGCCGGCGCAGCTCGACGATGCGTCGCGGCGACTCCGCCGCCTCGCCGCTCTTTTCCCGAACGAGCGCCAGCACATAGTCGGCATGTCGCTGCAGCGCGCGCGCCAGCGCACCGGCCAGCTCGCGGGGCGCCTTCTCGGGCCACAGCAGAAAGCCGATCAGCAGCGCCAGCACGGCGCCCAGCACGCTGTTGAAGGCGCGCAGCGCGGCCAGTTCCGGTTCGTGCAGGTCCGGCTGCTGGATATGGCTGACCAGCACGAACTGCGAGGTCAGGAAGAACGTGAACAGGGCGTAGTTCACCGTGCGCGCGGCGAACGTGCCGAGCGCGATCGGCAGCACGGCCAGCGCGACGGAAAGCGGCGTGCTCAGCAGCAGGCCCAGCAAAGAGGCGCCGATCGCGCCCGCGACGCTGCCCAGCACGCGTTCCACGGTACGCTGCCAGGTGGCGGCGAAATAGGGTTGCAGGATGAAGACCAGGGTCAGCGACATCCAGTAGCCGTGGTTGACGGCGAAGCTGCGCGACAGGGCGACGGCCAGCGTGGCGCCGATGCCCACGCGCAAGGCATGGCGCAGGGCGTCAGACTCCAGTCGCAGGTTCTGGCGCAGCGTGTTCCAGGCTTGCCGCGCCGGCGCGGCGGCCGAGCTGGATGCCGCGCCGGCCGGCAGCTCGGCGGCGTCGAACAGGGCCTGCCGGACGGACTGGGCGGACTGTTGCAGCCGGTCCAGCACCGGAATGACGCTGGCCAGCTCGGGCGCGTGCGCGAGCGCGGGGCCGCGAAGTTCGCGCAGATCGGCGCCGTAGCGTTCCAGCCGTTCGCGCAGGCGATCCGCCTGGCGCGCGTCGGCGGCATCGGAGGTGCCAGCGATGGCATTGCATACGCTGGCGTAGCGGTGCAAGGCGTGGCACAGGTGGGCGCCGGCATTGCGTCCCAGCCAGCGCGGCGCGTTCGATTCGAGCAGGTCGGCGGCGGCGACCATGGCGATGAAACTGTCCTCGGCCCGGTCGAGCAGGTAATACAGCTGCTGCGCGCGGGTGCGGCGCGAGGGACGCGCGCCTTGCACTTCGCCGATGCGGCTGCGGGCCGCCTCCAGCGCGGCCCGCAGGGCGGCCCGCTGCGACCGGGACACGGCGCTCCATGCCGGCGCGCCAGTCTCGGGGCGCAAGCCGGAATACATGCCGGCCAGCGCGTCGGCAAAATCGGCCAGTCCCCGGTAGCAATGGGCCACGGCCAGCGTGGCGTCCTTCCAGGGGCGGCGGCGCCACACCAGCGCCGTCATCAGAATCGCCCAGGATGCGCCCGCGACGAAGAACAGCGCGTAGCGCAGGCTCTCGACGACTGTGGGCGCGGGCAGCTCGGCCGCCACCACGAAGCCGGCCGACAGCAGCGTGCCGATGATGGCGGCCGCCGGTCCCAGCACGCGCAGCAGGCCGCCCAGGGTGCAGCACAGGAAGGTCAGCGGCAGCAGCAGCCACAGATGGGGCGCGCTCACGCTGGCCAGCAGGCAATACACACCGCCGGCCAGTCCAAGCGCCAGCATGGCGCCCGCGCGTTGTCGCAACGGGCCGCCGGGATCGCCGAAGCAGGCCCAGAATGCCGCGATGGCGCTCCAGCCCAGCCGGGGTTCATCGAGCAGCACGGCCAGGATCACCGGCGCCGCGCTGGTGGCGGCGGCCTGCAGGGCGTCCAGCCAGAGGATGCGGCGCACGGCGGCGCGCCAGGGAGCGGGGGAGGAAGTCAAGCTGCTGCTTCGTTCAGGAAAGGGGCCCGGCGGGCGCGAGGCGCTCACCCTACCATGCCGGGAAGGCCGCCAATGCATCTTCTGTGGCAGGTCATCGCCAATTTCGCGGCAACCTGCAGGTATGGTTACACATCTGTGACATTCGCGCCGCGCGGGCGCAAAATAATCTGGAGAAATCGGCGGAAATCGCCTAAAAAAACGTAAGCGTTACCACGCCGAATCGCCGGCCTGCGCAGTTCTGTGTCGGCGTTCATGTCCAGTGCGTCTCGGACCGCGCCCGGACAGCGCGGCCCAGAATCCGGGACGCTTCAGGAGCGCAGACATGACGCTGAATCAACAGGCAGCCTCCGGTCAGGTTGCGGATGACGTTGAAATTGCGGCCATGGTCGCCGGCAAGGACGGGCTCAGGGTATTGTTGCAGCCTCAGGTGGACCTGCTTACTGGCCGCATCGTATCGGCCGAGGCCCTGGCGCGTTGGCAGCACCCCCGCCTGGGCACGGTCATGCCCGCTGATTTCATTCCCTCGATCAACCGGCAGGGACTGGACAGGAAACTGTTCGAGCGCGTCAGCGTGCGCGTGATCGAGATGCTGCAGACCATGCGGCGCGCGGGGGTGGCCGTTCCCATTGCGATCAACGCGCCGGCCAGCACGCTGTCCGACGCCGGGGCGGTCGAAGCGCTGCTGCTGCGCATCCGCGCCGCCGAGCTGCCCGCCTCGCTGTTGCGGGTGGAGCTGACCGAGGATCAGCCCATCCGCGAGCTGGACGTGTTGCGGGCTTCGTTGCTGAAACTGGAAGAAGCCGGCTGCGAGGTCAGCCTGGATGATTTCGGCACCGGCCATGCCTCGCTCAAGCTGCTGTCGGCCATCCCGCTGTCCGAAGTGAAGATAGACCAGTACTTCGTCACCCGCATGCGGCGCAGCGCCGTGGCGTTCGAAGTGTTGCGCACGGCGGCCGAGCTGGCCACGCGGATGGGCTGGCGCGTCGTGGCCGAAGGCGTGGAGAACGTCGAGGATATCCCCGCGCTGCGCGCGGCGGGCTGCCGCTACGGGCAGGGCTACGCGCTGGGCCGGCCCATGTTGCTGGACGAGCTGATGATCCGGCTGCGCACGCAGTACGACGGAGGCGAACCGCTGGCCGCGTCGGCCGCCTATGCCTCGTCGTGGATCCAGGCCTATGGTGGCGGGGCGGCGAAGTCCGAGGCGGACCGCGTGCAGGCGAGCCAGCCTGTCGCCACACAATAGCGGGCGCCGTCCTGCGCTCCCGGTCAGGAGCGGAACGGCTTCGGCGTCAAACCGTCCGCGCCGCCCAGAACGCCGTGCGCACCGCCGGCGCGCTCGCGATCCGCGCGGCGACACGGTCCAGGTCTTCCTCGTCGACCGCGGCTTCGCTCAGGGCGGCCTCGATCTCGACCTCGTTCTCGCCAAACTGGTCGATCTTCAGTTCCGACAGCGGCAGCTGCTCGGCCTCCAGCACGTCTTCCAGGACGGTCATGGCTGCCTGGCGCTCGTCCACGTGCGCGATCACGTGGATGACGGTGGTGACTTCAGTGGTCTGCGCGTCGACCGGCTGGCGGTTGATATGGCTGACCAGGGGCCGCAGCAAGGTGTTCGCGGCCAGCACGAAGGCCGTGGCGGCCACCGCTTCGAGCAGCAGCGACGCGCCCGCGCAGGCGCCGATGGCGGCCGAGCCCCACAGCGTGGCTGCAGTGTTCAGCCCACGGATGCTGCCGCCTTCGCGCATGATGGCGCCCGCGCCCAGGAAGCCCACGCCCGACACCACGTAGGAAATCACGCGCGCGCCGCCGTCGGCGCCGCCGACGCGAAAGGCCATGTCGACGAAGATGGCCGCGCCCACCGCCACCAGCGCGTTGGTGCGCAGGCCCGCGGTGCGCTGGCGGAACTGGCGCTCGAAGCCGACGATGGAGCCCAGCACGAAGGCGCTGAGCAGGCTGACCAGCGTATTGGCCAGCGTGAGCAATTGGATGTTCTCGAAGTTTTTCATCTTGTTCTCTTGCAGCGTATTGTGAACAGGGCGCGACCCGCCCCTTGCGGTGGCCGCGCCCAGACTTGCCGAGCCCTTCAGACGGGCTGCCAGCTCGATACCAGGGCCAATACCAGCGCCACCAGCCAGATCAGCGCCAGGGCCAGCACCCGGGCGAGCAGCAGGTACTTGTACGGGTCTTTCATGACAGTCTCCTTTCCGTGTCCGCGATTCAGAAAACTACGGAATGGCGTTGCTCAGGCGGGCAGTACCGCGATGGCGGCGCCGGCGTCGTTTTCCCAATGCACGCGGCGCACGTCCGGGCTCTGGCCCAGCCGCAGCGCGACGGCGTTGAGCACGCCACGCAACTGCGGCGGGCAGAGCAGGGTGACGGTGGTGCTGGCGAGCTGATCCGATTCTTCGCGCGAGATGCGCACGTTCAGCACGCGCAGGTCCAGCGCCTGCAGCTCGTAGTACAGCTGCTTGCGCAGCGCGTTCAGCGTGGCGCTGACGCTGACGATGGTGAAGCGATAGGTGGGCGCTGCCGGGCGCACGGCGGCGGGAGCCGCGTCGGCGCGGACGGGGAGCGTGAAAAAGGGCTTGAAGCGCATGGTCGTCTCCTTGCGAGGGGAGGACGATGAGGAAGGTCCACATGCGCGCGCCAATCCGCCAGCGTGGCAAGGCGCATGGCGCCCGGCCGTGAAAAGGCTGGCGGATAGGGGGGAGGCGGTAAGGCCGGGTCCTGGCTGGACGCAGGACCCGTCAGAAGATTCTGCGGATCGGTTGCGTCAAGCGGCGCGAGCAGTCGTGCTATGACTACATCCGTCGTTGTCCACAGTGATCTCAATGGGGTTTGAAGAGCGCCCAGTATAGCCAGGGCCTAGGGTAAACACCAAGACATTATTCATGCCGCCTGCAAAATCATGCCGCACGTCAATCGCGGCGAATGACGGTTCTTGGATTTCAGGTAGTATTCAGTTTCCAGTAAGAATGAGAGCCCGGCGTGACGGGCGGACGCGAGGCCTTTGCAGGACGCCGCGCCGCCTTTTTCGCCAAGCATGAACGACGACCCTCCTCCTAGCAGGGCGCCTCGCTGTCCGGGGCGCCCGAGACCTTCCTCCGACACGGCCCGGCCGGCGCGCCTCGCGCGTCCTGTCAGAACGGCCACGCAGCAGCCTTCCTTCCTCGTCCATCCGGTCCGGGCCGGGCCCCGCGCCCGTCTTGTGCGCGCCCCCGCGTCCGCGCTACGGTTTTCGCCATGCCTTTTCCGGGCCCCTCGCGCCCGCCTGAACCCTATCTGGACCACTGATGATCTTTGACTGGATGTCCGACCCGACCGCCTGGCTTGGCCTGGCGACGCTGGTCATTCTTGAAATCGTGCTGGGCATCGACAACCTGGTGTTCATCGCCATCCTGGCCGACAAGCTGCCGCCGCATCAGCGCAACCGCGCGCGCATGATCGGCCTGACGCTGGCCATGGTCATGCGCCTGGGCCTGCTCGCCAGCATCGCCTGGGTGGTGACGCTGACCCAGCCTCTGTTCACCGTGCTGGGCGCCGAGATCTCAGGTCGCGACCTGATCCTGATACTGGGCGGCCTGTTCCTGCTGTTCAAGGGCACCATGGAACTGCACGAGCGCGTGGAAGGCGGCGCCGGCCACGACGCCGGGCAGAAGACGCAGCATGCCGTGTTCTGGCAGGTGATCCTGCAGATCGTGGTGCTGGACGCCGTATTCTCGCTGGACTCGGTGATCACGGCCGTGGGCATGGTGCAGGACTTGAGCATCATGATGATCGCCGTGGTCGTCGCCATGGCGGTGATGATGCTGGCCAGCCGCCCGCTGATGGGTTTCGTGGCGCGCCATCCCACCGTGGTGATCCTGTGCCTGGGCCTGCTGCTGATGATCGGCTTCAGCCTCGTGGCCGAAGGCCTGGGCTTCCATGTGCCCAAGGGCTATCTGTATGCCGCCATCGGCTTCTCGATCCTAATCGAGCTGTTCAACCAGTTGGCGCGCCGCAATCGCGCCCGAGGGGCGCATGCGCTGAGCCGTCGCCAGCGCACCGCGCAGGCAGTGCTGCGCCTGCTGCGCGCGGGCCGCGCCGGCCAGCCGACGCAGCAGGCCGACGAAGTGGCCGCGCTGGTCGATGGCGCCGGCGACGAGCCGGCCTTCGCGCCCGAGGAAAGCTCGATGATCGAACGCGTGCTGGCGGCCGGCGCGCGCGACGTGCGCTCGATCATGGTGCCGCGTGGCCGCATGGTGTGGCTGGATGTGGCCGACTCGCCGCAGACGGTGGTGCGCAAGTTCGCGTCGGGCCATTCGCGCCTGCCGCTGTGCGCTGGCGACGCGGCCAACGTGCTGGGCGTGCTGCACTTCAAGGACGTGCTGCCGCTGTTGTCCAATCCCGGCCCCATCGATCTGGTGGAACTGGCGCGCGAGCCGCTGTACGTACTGGAGACCACGCCGGTGCTGAAGGTGCTGGACGAGCTGCGCGCCTCGCGCGACCACATGCTGATCGTGGTGGACGAGCATGGCGACTGCGAAGGGCTGGTCACGCCGATGGATGTGTTGACGGCGGTGGGCGGCGAATTGCCCGAGCACCGCGAAGACCCGCGCGAGGCGGTGCCGCTGTCCGACGGCTCCTGGCTGCTCGAGGGCGGCCTGGCGGCCGACGAGGCGGCCCGGCTGCTGGATATGGATGCAGCCTTGGAGAATGCGCCGGACGCAACGCTGGCGGGTTGCCTGCTGCGCGTCGTCGGCCGCATCCCGGACGCCGGTGAAACGATCGCATGGGGCGGATGGACCTTCGAGGTGACGCGCCGCGACGGGCTGCGCATCGATCAGTTGCTGGCGCGCCGCGACGCCGCGCAGTAGGGCGTCTTCAGGCCGGCCAGCGCAGCACGAAGCGGGCGCCGCCCAGGGGACTGTCCTGCACCTCGATGGTGCCGCCGTGATTGGCGGCCACCCGTTGCACGATGGCCAGCCCCAGGCCGGCGCCGCCGGTGCCTCGGTCGCGGCTTTCGTCCAGGCGGATGAACGGTTCGAACACCCGCTCGCGGTCGGCTTGCGGGATGCCGCCGCCGTCGTCGTCGACGGTCAGCTCGAATTCCTCGGCGGCGTTGCGCGTCAGCCCGATTTCCACCCGGGAGTTGGCGTAGCGCACGGCGTTCTGCACCAGGTTCAGCAGCGCGCGGCTCATGTAGCGCGGGTGCAGCCGTACATGCGCCGGACAGCCGGGCCGCATGGCGCACTGCACGGAGCGGGCCCTGGCCTGATGGGCGACCTGGGCCAGGGCTTCGCCCATCCAGTCGGCGGTGTCCACGGTTTCCAGCTTCACGGTGTCTTCAGCGGGACGCTCCAGCCGGGCGTAAACCAGCAGTTCGGCCACCATCGCCTCCAGTTCGGCGATATCCGCGCGCATGTCGTGCAGGACGGCGCTGCGCTTGGGATCGATGCCGCCCTCGCTCAGCATGTCGACCTCGAACGAGAGCCGCGCCAGCGGCGTGCGCAGCTCGTGCGAGACGGCGTTGGTCAGGCTGCGCTGGTTGTCGACCAGCGCGGCGATGCGCTCGGCCATATGGTTGAAGCTCTCGCCGATGTGGCGGATGCCGGAGATGCGCGACAGGCGCACCCGGACATCCAGGTCGCCTTGCGCCATGCGCAGCGTGGCGTTGCGCACCACGTCCAGGTCGCGATGGATGGGCATGGCCCAGAACAGCAGCAGCACGCCGGCCAGGATCAGCACCAGCACGGTCCAGGCCGTCCAGGTCACCATCTTCTCGAGCGAGCGCTGTGAGGGCAAGGTCACTTCCAGCCACTGCGCCGGCTCGCCGGGCATGCGCGAAAGAAAGGTGTTGTAGTCGTCCCGCATGACGATGCCGTACTTGTCCACCATGTCCCGCTCGGCGCGGGTCAGGGCGGCCTGCGCCGGCGTCTTGATCTGCAGGCCCAGGCCATAGTGGGGCTTGATGTGGTCGCGCAGGTAGGCCTCGCGTTCGGCCGGCGGTTGCGGATCCAGTTCGGTGCGCAGGGCGTGCATCTGGCCGCGCAGCGTCTCGTAGACGAGATCGGCGGTGATCGGTTCCAGCAGGTAGCTGAAGCTGCGGCTGACGAACTGCGTCGCCAGGATATAGCCGATGGTTGCGACGATGAGGATGCGCAGCGCCAGCTTGAGCATGGATGCCCTGGCGGCCGCCTGCCTCGGGGCTTGGGCGGTGGTCTGTCGGGCGAGCCGGGATGCGCCGTGGGTGCTCATGATGCTGTTGTCTTGTGCCGGGGCGGGCATGGCGGACATGCCGCCACGGGCCAACGGGCGATCCTAGCCGCCGGCTTGATCACAGATCTGCGGTTTTTGTTCGTAATTTGTGAAGATTCATGCACCTGGACTAGGGCGGGATGGCGGAACTCTCGATTGAATCGGAGCCTCGCCCCGGGCTATAAGCTAAATACCGGGGCGGACAGCTGTGGTTCCGCCCGGTCAGATGAAACACACCCACCATGCCGCAACCGCCGTCGCACGACGAACACGTCGCCAGCCAGTCCGCCGTCTATGAACAGACGGCGGTGGGGCGAGGTTCCTGTATCGAGGTATTCCTGGTGTTCCTGCGGCTGGGCCTGACTTCCTTCGGCGGCCCGGTGGCGCATCTGGGCTACTTCCGCACCGAATTCGTCGACCGCCGCCGCTGGCTGGACGACTACACCTATTCGGATCTGGTCGCGCTGTGCCAGTTCCTGCCGGGACCGGCCAGCAGCCAGGTGGGCATGGCGATAGGCCTGAAGCGCGCGGGCTGGACGGGCATGCTGGCCGCCTGGCTGGCGTTCACGCTGCCCTCGGCCATGGCGCTGATGCTGTTCGCCCTGGGGCTGGCGCATTTCGGCTGGTTGTCGGGTTCCGCCGCGATCCATGGCCTGAAGGTGGCGGCGGTGGCGGTCATCGCGCAAGCGGTGTGGGGCATGGGCCGCACGCTCTGTCCGGACCGGATCCGGGCCGGCATGGCCTGCGTGGCCGCGCTGATCACCCTGGCCTTGCCCTCGGCGCCGGGGCAGCTGGCCGCCATCGCCCTGGGCGCGGTGGTGGGCGCGGCCGTGCTGCAACTGCCGCCTCGCCCCTTGCTCGGACAGCCGTCGCAAAGCGTGCGGCGCGGCGCGGGATGGGTGCTGCTGGGACTGTTCGCGGCCCTGTTGATCAGCTTGCCGGTCCTGGCCGAGTACGCCGCCACGCCCCTGGCCGCGCAACTCGCAGGCTTCTACCGGGCGGGCGCGCTGGTTTTCGGTGGCGGGCATGTGGTGTTGCCCATGCTGGAATCCACGGCGGTGGCCGGCGGCATGGTGTCGCAACCGGATTTCCTGGCGGGCTATGGCGCGGCGCAGGCCATGCCGGGGCCCTTGTTCTCCTTTGCCGCGTTTTTGGGCGTGGCTGCGCAACACCCCGCCGGCGGCTGGATGGGCTGGATCAGCGGTTTCAGCATGCTGGCGATGATCTTCCTGCCGGGCGCCTTGCTGCTGGCCGGCGCGATGCCGTTCTGGGACGGGCTGCGCCGGCGGCCGGGCGTGCGCAACATGCTGGCCGGCGTGAACGCCGCCGTGGTCGGCGTGCTGCTGTCGGCCCTGTACGACCCGGTATGGACGTCCGCCATCCGTGGACCGGCGGACTTCGGGCTGGCCCTGTTGCTGTTCGGCCTGCTGGTGTATGCGCGCTGGTCGCCGGTATGGGTGGTGATGACGGCGGCGGCGGGCGGCTGGGCGCTGGGCTGGCTGGCCTGATCCGCCCGGGGCCGTTCAGGCCAGGCCGCGCCAGCGCGGCGCGCGCTTTTGCAGGAAGGCGTCGATGCCTTCGGCGGCGTCCTCTTCCATCATGTTGCGGGCCATGACGTCGCCAGCGTAGTCGTAGGCGTCGGCCAGCGCCATCTGCCGCTGCTTGTAGAACATGCGCTTGCCATGGCGGATGGCGGCCGGACTCTTGGACAGGATCTCGGCGGCGAGTTCAGCCACGCGCGCATCCAGTTGGTCTGCGGGCACCGCGTCGTTGACCAGACCCCAGTCAGCGGCCGTGGCCGCGTCGATGAATCGTCCGGTGACCAGCATGTCGAAGGCGCGCTTGGCCGATACGTTGCGGCTGAGGGCCACCGCCGGCGTGGCGCAGAACAGACCGACGTTGATGCCCGACACGGCGAAACGGGCGTCATCGGCGCAGATCGCCAGGTCGCAGCTGGCCACCAGCTGGCAGCCGGCGGCGGTGGCGATGCCGCGCACCTTGGCGATGACCGGCACGGGCAGGGCTTGCAGGCCCTGCATCACCGCGCCGCACTTGCGGAACAACTCACGGTAGTAGTCCAGTGACGGCTGGCTCCGCATTTCACGCAGGTCATGCCCGGCGCTGAAGGCGCGGCCGCTGGCTTCCAGCACCACGCAGCGCAGGCTCGCGTCGCCGGCCAGCGCATTGATCTGCGCCTGCAACGCGGCCAGCAGCGCTTCGGACAGCGAGTTGAACTGTCCCGGCCGGTTCAGGCGCAGCGTGACGATGCCCTGACTGTCGGTGCGCAGCAGCAACGGTTCGAGGGCCGGGCTGGCGGAAGATTGCGTGCTCATGTCATCTCCTGTCGTTGTGGCCTCAGGATACCAGCGCGGCAGTCTCAGCCGTGGCGGGACACGGACCGCGCGATCCAGCCGGAAGCGCAGAGCAGCGGTCCGGCCAGCAGCGCGCCGATCAGCGCCATGGCCAGCTGCGGGCTCATGCCCTGGCCCAGCAGCAGCGTCGCGATCAGGGCGGAGCCGCTCATCTGGAACTGGCCGAACACCGCGGCGGCGGTGCCCGCGCGGTCGGGATAGGGTTCCAGCGCCAGGCTCAGGGCGGAGCCCAGCGCCAGCGAGAACCCGACCGTCAGCACCGCCACCGGCAACATGAAGGCCCAGGCGGACAAAGGCAGCCAAAGCCAGGCCGCCAGATGCATGGCCGCCGCCAGCAGCAGTGCAATCAGGCCGGCGCGCAGCATGACCATACGGCCAAAGCGCGCGATGAATCGGGGTGCGAGGAAGAATGCGACGATGTTGAGCACGGCATTGCCGCCGAACCAGGCGCCGAAACCCAGCTCGGAATAGCCCAGGCGCTGGACCAGCACCACGGGCGCGGCCGACACGAAGACCAGGATCATCGCCATGCCGGCCATGCCGAATACGGCGAAATACACGAAGCGGCCGCTCGTCGCGATGGGCAGGTACTGGCGCCAGCCCGCCACGCGGGCGGCGGGTCCGGCGGCTGGCGGCTGGGTCTCGCCGAAGCGCCGCGCCAGCAGCAGCGCGAGCGTCAGCGCGAACAGCGCCATGAAAACGAAGGTGCTGCGCCAGCCGGCCAGCACCGCCAGCGCGCCGCCCAGCATGGGCGCCAGCGCCGGGACCGAACACAGCGCGCCGTTCAGGTAGCTGTAGATGCGCGCGCCTTCGGCCGGGGCGTAGCGATCGCGCACGGCGGCGAAAGCCACCAGCGAAGCGGCGCAGGCGCCGATGCCCTGGATCACGCGCGCGGCATAGAACCACTCCACCGTGCCCGCGCAGGCGCCCAGCGCCGAGCCGGCGACGTAGGCCGCGACCCCGGCCAGCGCCACCGGCCGGCGACCGTGGCGGTCGGCCAGCGGTCCGATCAGCAATTGGCTCAGGCCGACCGCGAAGATGAACAGCGTGACGCTGGTCTGCATGGCGGCCATCGTGACGCCGAAATCCTGCGCCATGCCGGGCAGGGAAGGCAGGTAGATGTCGATGCCCATTGGCGTGAGCGTGACCAGGGCCATCAGCAGGCCGATCAGCCAAGCCTGGCCGCGGGTAGTGGATACAGGGGTCATTGCAGGGTCCAGGCCGCAAAGGGGCTAGGGAAAAACCCTCGATTATCCCTCAAGCCCGGATCGGGCGCTGGCGACATGCCGGGCGGGTTGCGATGCCATCGCCGGCCAGGCGCTCAAGTTAGAATCGCCGGCATGAGCGACATCAACGGCCCCCGCATCGTCATCGTCTATTGCACCCAGTGCCAATGGCTGCTGCGCGCCGCCTGGATGGCTCAGGAGTTGCTGTCCACGTTCTCCACCGATCTGGGCGAGGTCGCGCTACAGCCGGGCACGGGCGGCGTGTTCCAGGTCAGCTGCGACGGAGAACTGCTCTGGGATCGCAAGCGCGACGGCGGCTTTCCGGACGCCAAGACGCTCAAGCAGCGCGTGCGCGACCTGATCGATCCCTCGCGCCCGCTGGGCCACGTGGACGGTCATCGCAAGGGCCCGGCCGAAGACTGAGGGCCGCGTCAGCGCCGGCCCGCCTGCGGCCGGAACCGCAGGGCCATCCCGAACAGGATCGCGCAGATCGCCATCATCACTCCCCATGCCGGGCGCAGGTCCGACACATGCTGCCGGATCAGCCCGGCCGCGTAGGGAAACGTCGCCGCGATCAAATACCCCACGCCCTGCACGAAGGCCGCCAGCCGGCCGGCCTGCGCGGGCGTGGCCGCGTGGTCCATGGTCACGATCAGCGACAACGGAAAGAGGGCGCCGATGCCCAGGCCCGCCAGCACGGAGGCCGGCCAGGCAAAGGCCAGCGGCGCGATGGCCAGGCCCGCCAGGCCGACCAGCAGCGAACCGATCGCCAGATACAGCGCCGGGCGGCGGTCGGGCAGGCGGCCGATCAGCGCGGACACCAGCAGGCCGGCCGCGATTTCCGCGACCGTGACGGCGCCCAGCAGGCTGCCGGCCGCGACCGGCGTCCAGCCCAGCGCGGTGTAGTAGGGCGGCAGCCAGGCCAGCACCAGCGTATAGGCGCCCGTGCCCAGGCCGAAGAAAATGGCCAGCAGCCAGGCGCGGCGCCCGTGCGCGCCGTCGGCGCCTGCGGCATGCGCGACGGCCTCGGCGCGGCCGGCGGCGCGCGCCCAGCAGGCCAGCGCGACCAGGGCGGGCAAGGCCCAGGCCGCCAGCGACAGGGACAGCGACTGTTGGCGCGCCATCAGCGGCGTGGCGACGCTGGCGATGGCCGCGCCGCCCATGATGGCGGTCGAATAGAGCCCCATCACGCCGCTGCTGGCAGCCGCGAGGCGTGCCTTGATGTAGCCCGGCAGCAGGGCCTGCGCGATGGCGATGCCCAGGCCGGCCGCGACGCCGGTGGCCAACAGCGCGCCGGTATGATCCGCCGCCAGCCGGGCGCCGGCGGCGATGGCGATCACGGCCAGCCCCAGCAGCACGCCCAGGCGCTCGCCCAGCAGGCGGCGCAGCGGGGCCGCGCTCAGCGCGCCTATGCCCATGACGAAGACGGGCAGGGCGGTCATCAGGCCCGCCGCGCCGTCGGACATGCCGGTCGCCGCCTGCAAGGCATCCAGCAGGGGCGGCACCGAGGCCAGCACGGGGCGCAGATTCAGGCCCACCAGGATGATGGCGGCCACCTGCCACCGTTGCGCTACGGAAAGATTCACTGCTGCTCCCTGTGATCGGCCCACGTTTGAACGGCCGCGTTGCTAAAATATCTCGACGTCAAGATATTTGGAATTTATCTTGACGTCAAGATAACTGGAGATGCCGTCATGGTTATGGATAGGGCGGGCCGCGCGGTGGCCCAATGGAATCGCGAGCTGCCGGGCCTGGACGTGTCCAGCATGCTGGTGCTGGGCCGCCTCGCCGAATGCGCGCTGGTCATCACTCGCGACCGGATCAACCCCTTGTTCGCGGAATTCGGCCTGCAACCGGGTGAATTCGATGTGCTGGCCACGCTCAGGCGCAGCGGCGCGGCGCAGGGCCTGACCCCGACCGCACTGTACGAGGACATGATGATCTCGTCGGGCAGCATGACCAACCGCATCGACCGCCTGGAAAGCGCGGGCCTGGTGGAGCGCGTGCCCAATCCCGGCGATGGTCGCGCGACGCTGGTGCGGTTGACCCGCGCCGGCTTGAAACTGATCGATCGGGCGGTGGTCGCGCACGTGCGCAACCAGGCCGAGGTCCTGTCGCCGCTGGACGCGACCGAGCAGCGCCAGCTCGCGGACCTGCTGGGCAAGCTGCTGGGCGCCTACGCCGGCTAGTGACGGATCGCGCGCGGGCGTATGCGCGGGACAGCACGCCAGGATCCACCTCGCTGGCGCTTGCGGCGTTCCGGCCGTAGCTTTCAATCCTCCGCACAATGCGTCAAATGCGTGAAATCCGGGCTTGCCAATATCTCCGGACCTGAACGGCGCCCGACTGACCCGGACGCGCGCCGGTTCTCGGGCCCAACGGCAGCCTCGGAGTCCCCGCGCGATGAAAGCAAGCCGGCACCAGACGGATACGCATTGCCCGCCCGGCCATCGGCAGCGTGGTTTCACGCTGATCGAGATCATGGTGGTGATCGTGATCATGGGCATCCTGGCGGCGCTGGTGGTGCCGCGTCTGCTGGACCGCCCTGATCAGGCGCGCGCGGTCGCCGCGCGCCAGGACATCAGCGCGCTGATGCAGGCGCTCAAGCTCTATCGGCTGGACACCGGCAGCTATCCCAGCACCGAGCAAGGATTGCGCGCGCTGGTGGAGCGGCCCGCTACGGGGCCGGGCGCCAACAGCGCCTGGCGCGCCTATCTGGACCGCCTGCCCAACGATCCCTGGGGCCATCCCTATCAGTACCTGAATCCCGGCGCGCACGGCGAAATCGATGTGTTTTCCTACGGCGCCGACGGCAAGCCGGACGGGGAAGCAGGCAATGCCGACATCGGTTCCTGGCAGCTCTGAGCGCCGCGTCCGGCAGCAAGGCATGGCCGTCATCAGCGCCTTGCTGGTGGTGGCGGCGGTGACCATGATCACCGCCTCGCTGCTGCAACGCCAGGACGCCTTCCTGCGCGGGGTGCAGGCCGCGCAGAACCGCGCCCAGGCCCAGGCGCTGCTGCGCGGCGGCCTGAACCTGGCCCTGCGTCTGATCAAGGAGGATGGCGAGCGCAACGCCACCACGCGCGGCGACGCGCCCTGGGCCGCGCCCATCACCGATGCGCGGCTCGCGGC
Organism: Achromobacter sp. 1011791174; assembly: GCF_059760925.1. NCBI lineage: Bacteria > Pseudomonadati > Pseudomonadota > Betaproteobacteria > Burkholderiales > Alcaligenaceae > Achromobacter > Achromobacter sp. 1011791174. The sequence continues at coordinate 29,265 of NZ_JCBANH010000031.1, read as the reverse complement.
CACGGCCGGCGGCCAGCCGGTGTTCCTGGGCCGCCTGGAAGACGAGCAGGGCAAGCTCAACCTGCGCAATCTGGTCTTCGAGGGCAAGCTGTATCAGGACGGCGTCGAGGAGCTGGCCCGCCTGTGCCAATCGCTGGGGCTGCGGCCGGAGGTCGCGGACGCCCTGGCGCAGCGCATGCTGGCGTCATTGCCGCCGCCGCATAAAGCTGGCGACGGCGCGGCTTCGGCCCGGCCGGGTGAAGCCGGGCGGCCCGGCCTGGCGCCATTTCCGCGCAGCCTGGATGAGCTTGCCGGCGCGCCGGGCGTGGACGCCGGTGTCGTCGCGCGCCTGCGGCCCTATGTCACGGTATTGCCGCGTGTCACCCTGGTCAACGTGAACACCGCCCGGGCCGAAGTGATCGCCGCCCGCGTGCCTGATCTGTCGCTGGAGCAGGCGAAGGCGCTGGTCGCCCAGCGCGATGCCGGCATGTGGTTCGCCACCGAAGGCGATTTCGCCAACCGGTTGAACCTGCCCGGGCAACAGGGCAATCCCGCGCGCGTGGCCGTGCAGAGCAACTGGTTCCGGCTCGCTGGCGCCGCGCGGCTGGGGTCGGCGCTGGTGCCGTTCCAGGCGCTGCTGGCGCGCGGCGCGAAGCCGTGGCCCGAGGTGCTTTGGTCGAGAGAAGGCGCCTGATGCCGGAGATCCGCGTCCTGTTGCCGGCCTTGCGCCTGCTCTCTGCCGACACGCCGCTGCCCTATGCGCTGCGCGAGGGCAAGATCTGGCTGCGATCGGCCACGCCGCGCAGCCTTGCCGAGCTGGCGGGCTTGCACCGGGGGGCGCGCGTGACCGCCTTCGTGCAGCCCGGGGACATGGCGCTGGCCGCCGCGCCCTTGCCGCCGCTGACGCCCGCGCGCCTGAAGGTGGCGGCGGCGGGCGCGGTGGAACTGCTGGCCCTGGGCGACGCCGACGCGCTGCTGGTGGCCCATGGCGCGCGCGCCGCGGACGGGAATGTCTGCCTGGCCTGGATCGCCCGCGAACAGGCGGAACGGGCGCAGGCGCTGATGGAAGGTTGCGGCCTGACGGCAGCGGCTCTTGCGCCGCTGCCGCTATGGCTGCCGCGCACACCCGACGGCTGGACCTTGATGCAGGGAGACGATTGGGTAGCGCTGCGCGCCGGCTCCGATCACGTGGAGATCCATGCGATCGCGCGCGCGGACGTGCCTTCCGGGGATGTTTCCCGCGCGGATACAGGCGCCATGGACTCCGTGGGCGGGCATGCCGCCGGCGCTGACAAGCCGGGCGTGGGCGCGTCGGGAGCCTACATCCCCGGTGTGCAGGCCCTTTTGCGCGCGCTGGAGACCGCCAGACCGGCGCGGATCGTCTGGATCGGCGGGATTCCGCCCTGGTGGCCCCATGACATGCCCGCTGAACAGGGCCGCGAGATCGAGGCTGGCGCCGATGTCGCACCAGGCTGGAATGTAGCGCTGGCCCGCCGCGCGAGCGCCGTGGCCGGATCGTGGCGCGGCGCCATCAAATGGGCCGCCATCGCCGCCACGGTGTGGATCGGCGGCCTGCAGTTGCAGGCCTGGCGCCTTGAACACGGCGTCGCCGAACTGCGCGCGCACGTGCATGACCGTGTGCAACAGGCGTTCCCCGCCCTGGCCCGCGTGACCGATCCCTTGCGCCAGGTCCGCCAGCAGTTGCAAGGCGGTCCCGGGCAATCGGAGTTCGCGTTCCTGTTGGGCGCGGCCACGCAGCATCTGGCCTTCGCCACCGGCGAAGTGGCCGGCTTGCGCTATGCGGACGGCGCGTTGGATGTGGAGATGGCGCCCGGCGCGCGCCGTGACCCGGCGCCGGAAGGGGGCACGCCGGACTGGATCAAGGCGGCGGCCAAGGACGGCGTATCCGTCGAGCCGCAAGCCGGCGGCTGGCGCCTGCGCCGCGCGCCGCCACAGGGCGCGGCACCCGCGAGCCGCTCATGAGCTTCGCGTTCCGGCCCCTGGCGGCGGCGCCGTTCGCGGCAGGGCGCAAGCGCATCGCGGACTGGCGCGCGCGCGCCGGGAATTATTGGCTCGGACTGGCGCCGCGCGAGCGCCGCATGCTGGCCGGCTGCGCCCTGCTGGCGCTGGCCGCGCTGTGCTGGCTGGCGCTGATCGAGCCTGCGCTGGCCAGGGCCGAGCGCGCGCGCGCCGAACTGACGCGCCTGCGCGGTTTGAGCATCGAGCTGGAAACATTGCTGGCCAGCGCGCCTCGCGAGCAAGCCGTGCGCGGCCCGGCGACGGAAGCGTCGCTGCGCCTTGGCCTGGAGCAGACCGGTTTGCAGGCCGACGTGACGGCGCCCGGCCCGGATGGCCGCTGGCGCCTGAGCCTGGAGGACGCGCGGGCCGAACCCTTGCTGCGCTGGCTGCTGACGCAGCCTGGGCGTCTGTCGCTGCGGCCGGACCGGATCGACTTGCGTCGCATCGATGCGCCCGCCGCCGCCGGGTCCAGGCCGGCCGTCACGGTGCTGGAAGTACCGGGCAAGGGCGCCGTGTCGCCAACCGGGATGTCGCTTCTGGATCAGTACCGCGCATCGATCGAGTTGTCCCCCGCCACCCGGAACGAGAGGTAACACAGTGACGCAGTATCGCTTGCCGCAAGCCGCCCGCACGACGGCCCGGCGCAAGGTCGTGAGCATGGCCGTCCTGGCCGCGCTTGCCGGTTGCTCGACGCCGGACGGCGGCCGACGCGCCGACGCGCCGCAGACGGGGCTGGATGGCTTGCCACCGCTGGCCATGACGCTGGCGCCCACCGCGCAGGCCAGGGCGACGCCGGCGCCCGAGGCCGCGCGGGCGCAGCCCTTGCGCACCGCGCAGGCATCGCGCGCCGTGGGCGGCGACAAGCGCGCCGCGCCGCTGTCGGCGCAGGCCGACGCCGGGCAGAAGACCAGCGATACCCCGGCGGCCAACGTCCCGCCGGGCAAACCCGCCGCCGCGCAGGACGGTGTGCTGCTGAACTTCGTCGACGCCGACATTCCCGCCGTGCTGCGCGTGCTGGCCAAGTTCACCGGCAAGCAGTTCCTGGTCGACCCGCGCGTCAAGGGCACGCTGACGCTGGTGTCGCAGGGGCCGGTCGCGCCCGACGCCGCCTACGGCATGCTGCTGGGCGCGCTGCGCATGCAGGGATACGCGGCGGTCGACGTGGCCGGCGGCACCAGGGTGATGCCGGAAGCCGACGCCAAGCTGCAGGGCGGGCCGGTGCAAAGCGCCGACGCGCCGGCGGGCGGCGGCGTGGTCACGCGGACCTTCCGCCTGAGCTACGAGAACGCGACCGCGCTGGTGCCGGTGCTGCGCCCCATGATCGCGCCCAGCAACAGCATCACGGCCTATCCGGCCAACAACACGCTGGTCATCACCGACTACGCCGACAACCTGGACCGCATCGGCCGCATCATCGCCAGCATCGACAATCCCTCGTCGCTGGTCACCGAAGTCGTCAAGGTGCGGCAGGGCATCGCCGTGGACATCGCAGGCATGGCCTCGGAATTGCTGGACGCCCAGCGCAACGAGGATCCGAGCCAGCGCGTCGTCGTGGTGGCCGACCCGCGCGCCAACAGCGTCATCGTGCGCTCTGGCAGCCCCGGCCGCGCCAAGCTGGCGCGCGACCTGATCCGCCAGCTGGACAGCTCGCAGACGGACCCGGACAACCTGCACGTGGTCTACCTGCGCAACGCCCAGGCCACGCATCTGGCCCGCGTGCTGCGCGGCGTCCTGACCGGAGAGAGCGACGGCGGCGGCGCGGGGGGCGAGGCCGCCGCGCGCGCCGCGCTGGGGCCGGGCGGGGCCTTCGGCGGTGGCCTGGGCAACAGCTCGGGCAATGCCAACGGCCAGCAGACGAATACCACTGGCGCCAGCGGCTCCGGCTCTGGCCAGAACAGCGGCACGGGCAGCGCCGCCCGCGGCGGCTACAACGGCCGGGGCACGGACGCGCTCGGACCCGGCGCCACCGGCCGCAAGGGGCAGGACGGCTCCGCATTCTCGGCCAATGGCGTCACGGTGAACGCCGACGCCACCACCAACACGCTGATCATCTCGGCGCCCGAGCCCATGTACCGCAGCCTGCGCAAGGTGATCGACCTGCTGGACCAGCGCCGCGCCCAGGTGCTGGTGGAAAGCCTGATCGTGGAGATCACGGAAAACGACGGCGCGGAGCTGGGCATTCAGTGGCTGGCCGGCGGCGGCCGCGTGTTCGGCGGCGCGAACTTCGGCAAGGACACCTTCACGCCTGGCGGGAAGAATTCCATCCAGGCCTTGCCCAAGGGCGGCCTGAGCATCGGTGTGATCTCGGGCACCATCAACATCCCCGGCGTTGGCGAGGTCGCCAACCTGGGCGTGCTGGCGCGCGCGATGCAGACCAAGGGAGGCAGCAACGTGCTGTCCACGCCGAACCTGCTGACCCTGGACAACGAGCCGGCCTCCATCATGGTGGGCAAGACCGTGCCCTTCGTCAGCGGCCAGTACATCACGCCCGGCAGCACCAACAGCAATCCCTTCCAGACCATCCAGCGCGAGGACATCGGCCTGAAGCTCAACATCCGGCCGCAGATATCCGAGGGCGGCACGGTCAAGCTGGACATCTACCAGGAAGTCAGCAGCATCGACAGGACGGCCGATGTCGCGGCCGGGCTGGTCACCAACAAGCGCGCCATGGACACCAGCGTGCTGTTGGACGACGGCCAGATCATGGTGCTGGGCGGCCTGCTGGAAGACAGCGTCACGAACAGCCGGGACCAGGTGCCGGTGCTGGGCTCCATCCCGGTACTGGGCAGTCTGTTCCGCTATGACACGCGCGGGCGCAGCAAGACCAACCTGATGGTGTTCCTGCGCCCCTACGTGGTTCGCGATTCGGCTGGCGGCATGGGGCTGACCCAGAGCCGCTACAACTACATGCGGCGCGTGCAGAGCCAGGTGCAGCCGGCGGACCATCCGCTGCTGCCCGACATGCGGGCGCCGGTGCTGCCGCCGGCCGGCGTGCCGGTGGCGGGGCAGCCCTATGACTTCCGCGCCGGTTCGCTGGAGCAGACCCTGCGCCGGGAGCCGCCCGCCACGCAGGGCACGACCGAACCGAGGCAACTGGCCGCCGTCAAGAGCCCGGCCGATGAGCGCACCGAGGTGCGCACGCGCCTGCCGGCCGGCCTGACCGTCGCCAGCGATCCCGCCGCGCTCTACGGTCAGCCGGATACCAGCAACACCGTGCTGCAGTTCGCCGACGTGGCCACGGAAGCCGAGGCGACGGCGGTCTCCCGGCGCGTGCAGGTCAGCGGCCTGAAGGCCTACACCCTGTCCGGACCGGGCGGGCAGAGTTACGTGGTGCGCGCCAGCGTGCCGCGCGACCAGCGCTCGGTGGACACCGCGTTGCAGCTGCTGCGCGAGCTGGGCTACCAGCCCGAGATGGTGCTGGGCCTATGAGCGCGCCCGCCGGCGAAGCCACGCCAGGCGCCGGGACGCGCCTGCCCTATGCCTGGGCGCGCGCGCAGCGGGCCTTGCTGCGCCGCGCGGGCGACGGCGACGAGCTGGTCGTCAGCCCGCTGACGCCTTCCTGGGCCATCACCGAAGTGCGCCGCCGCCATGGCCCGGTGCCGCTGCGCCAGACCGCCGACGCCGAACTGGAGTCCCTGCTGACGGCGGCCTACGCCGACGCCGGCGATGCCGCCGCCGTGGTCGGCGCGGCCGAGAACGAGGTCGACCTGGACCGGCTGATGCACGAGATGCCGGAAGTCACGGACCTGCTCGACGCCCAGGACGACGCGCCCGTCATCCGCATGATCAACGCCTTGTTCACCCAGGCCGCGCGCGACGGCGCCAGCGACATCCACATCGAGCCGTTCGAGACGCATTCGGTGGTGCGCTACCGCGTCGACGGCGGCCTGCGCGACGTGGTCAGCCCGCGCAAGGCGCTGCACTCGGCGCTGATCTCGCGCATCAAGATCATGGCCCACCTGGACATCGCCGAAAAGCGCCTGCCGCAGGACGGCCGCATCGCGTTGCGCGTGGGCGGCCGGCCCATCGACATCCGCGTGTCCACCGTGCCGACCGGGCACGGCGAGCGCGCCGTGCTGCGCCTGCTGGACAAGGAGGCAGGGCGCCTCAAGCTTGAACGCCTGGGCATGGCGCCCGGCGTGCTGGCGGAACTGGACCGCCTGGTGCACCAGCCGCACGGCATCGTGCTCGTGACCGGCCCGACCGGCAGCGGCAAGACCACCACGCTGTACGCCGCGCTGGGCCAGATCGACGCCGCCACCAGCAACGTGCTGACCGTCGAGGATCCGGTGGAATACGACCTGCCGGGCATCAGCCAGATCCAGGTCAACGCCAAGATCGACATGAGCTTCGCCGTGGCGCTGCGCGCCATCCTGCGGCAAGACCCCGACGTCATCATGATCGGCGAGATCCGCGACCTGGAGACCGCCCAGATCGCGGTGCAGGCTTCGCTCACCGGCCACCTGGTGCTGGCCACGCTGCATACCAACGACTCGGTCTCGGCGCTGACCCGCCTGACCGACATGGGCGTCGAGCCCTTCCTGCTGGCCTCGTCGCTGCTGGGCGTGCTGGCCCAGCGCCTGGTGCGCCGACTGTGCCCGGATTGCAAGCGGCCCGCGCCCGAGGGTGGCCATTTCCTGCCGGTGGGCTGTCCGGCCTGCAACCACACCGGCTATCGCGGCCGCACCGGCATCCACGAGCTGTACGTCATCGACGACGAGCAGCGCCGCCTGATCCACGAAGGCGCGGGTGAACAGCAGCTGCGCGTGGCCGCGCAACGCTCCGGCATGAAGCTGATGCGCGAGGATGGCGAGCGCTGGGTCCGCGACGGCCAGACCGCGCCCGAAGAAATCATCCGCGTGACGCGGGACGGGTAGGAGAGAGATCATGGCGAATTTCCGTTTCGAGGCCGCCGACGCACATGGCGCCATCCAGCGCGGCACGCTGGTGGCCGACTCGGCGCGCTCAGCGCGCGCCCAGCTGCGCGCGCAGGGCCTGACCGCGCTGGAACTGCGCGAGGCCGCCGCCAGGCGCAGCCAGATCGAGCTGTTCGGCCCCAGGCTGTCCGACAGCGACCTGGCCTGGGCCACCCGCCAGCTCGCCAGCCTGCTGGCCGCCGGCCTGCCGCTGGAAGCCGCGCTGACCGCCACCGTCGAACAGGCCGAGAAGAAGCACATCACCGATACCTTCACCGCAGTGCGCGCCGATGTACGCGGCGGCCAGCGCTTTTCCGATACGCTGTCCGCGCGCCCGCGCGACTTTCCGCCCATCTATCGCGCGCTGATCAAGGCCGGCGAGGACTCCGGCGACCTGGCGCGCATCATGGAACGGCTGGCCGACTATATCGAGGAACGCAACGCGCTGCGCTCCAAGGTGCTGACCGCTTTCATCTATCCGGCCATCGTCGGCTGCGTCTCGATCTGCATCGTCATCTTCCTGCTGGCCTACGTGGTGCCGCAGGTGGTCAGCGCCTTCTCGCAGGCGCGGCAGGAGCTGCCCTTCATCACCCAGGCGATGCTGGCCGCCAGCGAATACGTGCGCCAATGGGGCGCGCTGAACGCGCTGGTCCTGGTCCTGCTGTTCGGCCTGTGGCGCTGGACCCAGCGCGCCGAGGCCGCCCGGCTGGCCTGGCACGCGCGCGTGCTGCGACTGCCGATGATCGGGCGCTTCGCGCTGGGCGTGAACACCGCGCGCTTCGCGTCCACGCTGGCCATCCTCTCAGACGCCGGCGTGCCGCTGCTGCGCGGCCTGGAAGCGGCGCGCCAGACGCTGGGCAACGAATGCCTGCGCCGCGCCGTGCTCGACGCCACCTCGCGCATCGAAGGCGGCTCGGGGCTGGGCGCGGCGCTGCGCCAGCAGAAGGTGTTTCCGCCGCTGCTGTGCCATCTGGTGTCCAGCGGCGAGAAGACCGGCACCCTGTCGCGCATGCTGGACCGGGCGGCGCAGACGCTGTCGTCGGATATCGAGCGGCGGGCGATGGCGATGACGGCCTTGCTTGAGCCGATCATGATCCTGACCATGGGCGCGGTGGTGCTGGTGATCGTGCTGGCGGTGATGCTGCCGATCATGGAGATCAATCAGATGGTGGGGTGAGGGCGGGCTTATCCCCACATTCTTACCCGACTCCACACCTTTTTTCCCGGCCCTGTCACCTCGCTTGCGCATCATGACTTCAACGCGTCAGGCAGGCTTTTCTCTCCGTAGCCGCAGGGTGCGTTCTTGGGTTCATCCGTTCTTTTCTCCACTGGCAGTTCTCTCCGAAACGAGTGCAAGGAGCAAGACATGTTCAACCGCAATTCCCTGGTCGCCGTTCTGTCGGCGGCCGGCCTGATGGCCCTGTCGGGCGCCGCGCTGGCGCAGCAGGTCGTGGTTTCCGGCGGCGCCACGCTGCCCGAGAAGCTGTACAACGACGAAATCACCAACTTCCCCGAAGCGAGCTTCAAGCCTTACAAGGGCGTGGGCAGCGGCGCGGGCAAGACCGCTTTCCTGACGAACAACGCCACCGGCTTCGGCAGCTCGGGTGTGGTGCACTGGATCGGCAGCGATTCCATCCTGACGCAAACGCAGATCAACGACTACCTGACGACCGGCCTGGGCAAGATCGGCAACCCGGTGGGCCACGGTCCGCTGATCCAGATTCCCTCGGTCGCCACCCCGGTGACGGTTTCCTACAAGGGTCCGACGGGCGTCATCACGCTGAACAAGGCCCAGGTCTGCGGCATCTTCTCGGGCAAGTTCACCAAGTGGAGCCAGGTCGGCGTGACCGTCCCCGCCAATCTGAACGACTTCAAGGTCGTGTACCGCAGCGACAGCAGCGGCACCACCGAACTGCTGACCCGCCATCTGCAAGCCGTGTGCGGCGCCGATTCGAACGTGGCCTTCTCGGGCAAGAGCACCTTCGCCCAGGAATTCCCGTCGAACACCCCGCCCGCCACCTTCCTGCCGGCCAACGGCAGCGGCGGCGTGGCGACCGTGATCGGCGGCCAGACTTCCGCCATCACCTACCTCAGCCCCGATCCGGCCTACACCGGCACGCTGAAGCAGGCCAATCTGCGCAACTCGAATGACAATGTCGTCTACAGCCCGACCGCCGACGACGTCAACCTGGCGCTGCAGAACTCGGGTTCCGGCGGCCTGCCGGGCTCGGCTCCCACCGTCACGAATCCGGCCGCGGCTGGCTGGAACGACGTGAACAACGCCGGCAACCCGTTCAACTGGATCCGTGCGTCGGTCAACCCGACCAAGGGTTATCCGATCGCCGGCCCCACCAACCTGGTGCTGAGCCAGTGCTACACCAGCGCCGCTGTCGCCAACGACGTCAAGGACTTCCTGACGAAGCACTACGACGCCGGCAACCTGCTGCCGGGCGATCATCTGCTGGTCGCGCTGAGCCAGGATACGCGCGACGCGATCCTCAACACCTTCGTGACGGGCGATGCCAAGAACCTGAACATCGGCAACACGACGGTTTGCGGCAGCTACGCTGGCCGCGGCTAATGGGGCGAGGGCTCCAGCAGCTGTAGGCAGGTCGAGATAGCAGCAGTGTGGACGGCGCATTCCGCGAGTATCGCGGGGTGCGCCGTCTTTTTTCATGGACCTTGCAGGGGCGTTCCGGGCGAACGCGGCTCCGCAACTTGTTACGGCACTCCACACCTTTTTTCCCGGCGCTGTCATCTGAATTACACATCATGCGAGTAGCTGTAGCGGTCAGCGCGGCGTCAGCATGCGCGCGGCCGGTATGAATGGGACAAGGCAAGGCCGCCCGACGGGCGGCGGCATTTCACACTAGAGATACGGCATGAATCGACGCGTGGGCTTGACGGCAGGGCGAAAGGGAAAAAACCAGGGGCAGGGCGTGGCGAAGTTCCGGCTTGCGCCGGTCGTGCACGCGATGGCGCTGGCCATGACGGCCGGATCGGCGGCGGCGGCGGGACCGGCCTTCAGCCCCGGCTGGTTCGCCGACAAGCGCGCCACCCAGGCGCAGGCGGCGGCCACGGGCCGGCTGCCGGGCGGCGGCATTGCCGGAATACCGAACGCGCAACGAGAGCAACAACGCTCGCAGGAGCAGCTGCAACGGTCGCTGGTCAACCTGAACCGCACAGCCGCCATGATCGCGGCCCAGCAATCTGCCCAGGGCGCCGCGCGCCAGGCCGCGCTCAACGGTGCGTCGGCGGTACCTGACGGAATGGCGGAAGGCGGACTGAAGGTGGACCGCAATCCGCTGACGGCGGGTTGGGAGAACGCCAAGGCGCTGACCGACAAGTCGCAGGCTCAGGTGAATGGCCGGACCGTCGTCACGGTGGAACAGACCGGCGAGCGCGCCATCCTGAACTGGGAGACCTTCAACGTCGGCCGCCAGACTACGGTGGCCTTCAAACAGGAGGCGTCCTGGGCGGTGTTGAATCGGGTGAACGATCCCAAGGCCCGACCCAGCCAGATCCAGGGGCAGATCGACGCGGCTGGCACGGTCATGGTCGTGAATCGGAACGGCATCGTGTTCAGCGGCACCAGCCAGGTCAATACCCGCAACCTGGTCGCCGCCGCGGTGGGCATGAGCGATGCGCAGTTCAGGCAGGGCATCTACAGCGCGAAGGTGGACAGCGGGGTCCAGGAGCGGATGACGCCGGCCTTCGGCAACGATCTGGCCGGCGCCGGCGACGCCGCGACGTTCAGCAAGGCGACGGGCGACGTGCGCGTGGAAGCAGGCGCGCGCATACAGACGGGCAAGCCCGAGTCGGTCACCCAGGGCGGCGGCTACGTGCTGCTCCTGGGGCGGGAGACGCACAATGCCGGTCAGATCACGACGCCGGGCGGCCAGACGCTGCTGGCCGCCGGAGACAGCTTCATCATCCGCAAGGGCCTGGCGTCCGACGCCAACAGCATATCGACGACCCGTGGCAACGAAGTATCCGCGCGCCGCAGGGCCGACAGTGAAGCAGGGCTGGTGGCGAATACGGGATTGATCCAGGCTCCGACCGGAGACGTGACGCTGACGGGCCATGACGTGCGCCAGCTGGGCGTCGCGGTATCCAGCACCACGGTAACGACGCGCGGCACGGTGCATCTGCTCAACTCGGCCAGCGATACCGGCGGCAAGATCGTGCTGGGCCGCGATTCGGCCACGGCAATTCTGCTTGAGGCAGACGGCGGGCGCGCGCTGGATGCCCAGCGCGATGCCTTGCTGCTTCCGGCAAGCGCGGCAGACGGCTATCGCGCGGCGGGACAGGCGTTCGATCATCTTAGCTCCGTGCCGGACCGGCGCGACCAGTCGCGCATCGAGGTGACCAGCGGCGGAACGGTGCAGGTGGAAGGCGGCGCGATGGCCCTGGCGACCGGCGGCCAGATCGCGGTGTCCGCCGCGCGGCGCACCCTGCTGGAAAACGGCGCGGTCCTGGACGTGGCCGGCGCTGTCGGCGTCAAGCTCGCCATGGAGTCGAACAACGTCAAAGTCAATATCCAGGGCAACGAACAGCGCGACGCGCCGGTCAGCCGGGACGGCAAGACACTGAACAACACCGATGTCTGGGTGGACAGGCGCACGCTGATCCAGATCGCCAAGGGCGTCAACGGCTACGAGCGGGAGCGCTGGTATACGCCGGGAGGCCTGCTGGAAGTGGGCGGCTATCTGGGCACCACCGAGCATGGCGTCGGCGAATGGGCGGCGGTGGGCGGCATCGTCACCGTGGCGGGCGGCGAGCTGGTGAGTCGCGCCGGCTCCCAGATCAACATCTCCGGCGGCACGCTGGACGTGCAGAGCGGCTATCTCAGGCAAAGCTGGCTGCGCGGCGAGGACGGCCGGCTGTACGAAATATCGCGTGCGCCGGGAGATCTGCTGTACAAGGGCTTGTACAAGGGCTTCGAGGATGTCCATGCGCGTTGGGGCGACAAGGGCACGCGCTATTTCCACAACCCGCTGATCGGGCCGCGTCAGCGCTACGAAGAAGGCTATACCGCCGGCCGCGACGCTGGTCAGCTGGTCGTATCGACGAAAACCGCCGTTCTCGATGGCGACATCATCGGCGAGGCGTTTCAAGGCGTCTATCAAACGCAGGCCAGACAGAACATCGACGCCGGCGTGCGCCAGCAAACGGGCTACCGGCAATCGCAGTTGGCCCGGTCACTGGCAGGCCAGCTGGTCATCGGCGGATACCAGGCCAAGAGCTTCGAACAGAACGGCAAGGTGCGCTGGGGCTACGATCTGTATGCCACGACGGGAAATATCTCTATCCAGGACGGACAGCCATCCGGCGCGCCGGCAGTCAACCTGGACGATCCCTTGCCAGCGCTTGGAAACGGCCGCATTTCCCTGGACGCCGGCAGGCTGAACGGCATCGGTCTGGGGCAGATCACCGCCGTCGCGTCGGAATCCGTATCGGTGAAAAGCCGCCTGCGCGTGGCGAATGGCGGCCAGATAGAGCTGTATGCGCCTGACGTGTCGATTGCGTCGGACCTGAGCGCGCGTAGCGGTCGCATCGCGGCGGGCAATGTGTACGAAGGCATCGATCGGGATGCCATGATTCCAGCGTTCGCCAACGCGTCGGCCCGCCTGATCGTTGCGCCGGGCGTACTGCTCGACGTCAGCGGCGCGTGGGTCAACGCAAGGCGCGATCCCGCGACAGCCGGCGACCTGGCATATCGCAACGGCGGACAGATCGTATTGCGTGGCACCGAGGACGTGCGGGTCGGGAAAGGCAGCGTGCTGAATGCGGATTCGGGCGCCGCAATCGCCGCATCCGGCAAATTGATCGGCGGCCGGGGCGGCGACGTCAGAGTGGAGTTGGCTCTTTCCCCGGATGGCAGCGCGCCCGCGCCCGGTCGCGTCGGCGTCACGTTCGATGGCACGGCCCATGCCTATGGCGTGACGGGTGGCGGCACCTTCAGGCTGTCCAGCGACAAGGTGCGGATCGGCGGTGCGGGCGCGGCGCAGCCTGGCGTCATCGTATTGTCCGAAAGTCTGTTCGCGCAGGGATTCTCGCGCTATGAGATCAACGGCAATGCCGGCCTGGAGATCGCCGATGGCGCCATGGTCCGCCCCGTCATGCCGGTTTATCGTCCGCGTTCAGTCAACCCTGACGCCGGTGCTTCCAGCGTGGCCGACGCGCTGGAACTGTGGACGCCTCCCGTGTTCCAGGAGGATCCGCTCGCGGGACGCATGTCCCAGCGCCTGGGCGCCAGCCTGTCCCTGAGCGCCTTCGCGCCGTACCAGCCCAAGCCCGAAGGCGGCCTGCGCATCGGCGCGGGCGCGCTGGTCGAGGTGGATCCCGGCCAGGTGATCCAGTTGCAGTCGCGCGGCATGTTGCGCATCAGCGGAACCCTGCGCGCGCCGGGCGGCCGTATCGAGGCGGCGCGAGGGGCGGACCCGGTTGTCGGCATCCAGCTGCAGAAGGGCGGACTGTCAAATTCGATCTGGCTGGACGGGCAGGCGCGGCTGGATGTCGCGGGCATCTCGGCGACCGGGATAGACACGGCGGGACGCCAATACGGTTTGCAGCGGGACGGCGGACGCATCGCGCTGGACGGCGAATTCGTCGTGATCCGCCCCGGGGCGGTGCTGGACGCGTCGGGAACGCGCATGGATGTCGATGTCCCGATGCCGGGCGCGGCGGCCGTTCACACGCGCATCGGAGGCAAGGGCGGAGAAATCGCGCTGTCCGCGACGGCAGGGCTCTATCTCGACGGCGACATGCGGGCCGCGGGCGGCACGCCGGATGCGCCGGGCGGCAAGCTCTCGCTTCGCTTGGAAACGCCACTCTATGACGCAGGTACGCCAGATGAAATGATCCGCCCCAGGGAGCTGGTGGTCGCCCAAGCCGGCGGGGCCAGCCTGCTGCCCGTCGGCGCGCGGCCGGATTCGGTCACGCTGAGCTATGGCCAGGGCCGCATCGGCGTCGATCAGATCCTGGCCGGCGGCTTCGACGAAGTGTCGCTGATGGCGCGGGACCTCGTCACTTTCGATGGCAATGTGGATCTGGGCTTGCGCCGGGCCATCAACCTGTATGAAGGCGCGCTCGGCAATACGCGGGCCGGCGCCACGGTTCGCCTCGCCGCGCCCTACGTGCTGCTGAGCGGACGCACCAGTCTGCTTCCCCCGTCGACTCCGCCTCTGCCGGTATTCGCCTCGTTGGAAGAATGGCGGGCGTCAGGGCAAGGAGACGCCGCGCGGCTCGGCGTTGAAGCAGACCATATCGACATCCGCGATTTCGTCCGCACGGGCATCCAGGGCGCGGTCACGCTCAATGGCGGCATGACACAAACCGTGGACCGCCGTGGCTACGGCCTGGTCGAACTACGCAGCCGGGGCGATCTGCGTTTTCTGTCCTCGACGGCGGCCACCCCGGCTTCGCTGCCATTCGGCGGCTTTCCCTCGGCCGGCGCCATGCTCGCCAGCGGCGACCTGTTGTTGGCGGCGCAGCGCATCTATCCCGCGACGGGTTCCGCCGGCCTCGCGGTGGCCGGCGTCAGGGATGCGAATACCTTTGACCCGGAGCGCGCATTGCGGGTGCAACGCGTGGACGGGTCCCTGTCCGCCGTCACGCCGCTGTCGGCGTTCGGCAGGCTGGCGCTCATGGCGCCGACGGTGGAGCAGGGCGGCGTCCTGTATGCGCCGCTGGGCGCGATACAACTGGGCTCGACCGGCGCCAACATCAATCGCAGCGTGCGGCTGCTGCCGGGCAGCCTGACGTCCGTCAGCGCCAGGGGCGCGACGATACCCTATGGCGGCACGGTCGACGGATTGAGCTACCTGTACAACGGCGCGACCGTCGAGCTTGGCTCGGTAGGGGGCAAGAACGGCATCGGCAACATGGAACACGGCGTGGTGCTTACGGGCCGCTCGTTCAGCGTGGATCCGGGCGCGGTGATCGATGTTTCCGGCGGCGGCACGCTGGCCGGCGCGGCATTCGTCAGCGGACGAGGCGGCTCCACGGATCCCATGTACCACCCGCTGCCCCGGTTCGACCCGCCATCGGGCCAATTCGAACTGCCGACGCTGGACGCCCGCCCGGTCTATGCCATCTTGCCAGGGTTGCCCGACCGGTATGCGCCGCTGGCGCCGAGGGATGCCTCCGCCGGCTACGCGGGATCCCGGCCATTGCCCGGAGAAACCATCACCATCGGCGCGGGCGTGCCCGGTCTGGCGGCGGGCACCTATACGCTGCTCCCCGCGTACTACGCGCTCCTGCCCGGCGCTTTCCGCGTCGAGGTTGGGGCGAATGCGCAGCCGTTCGCGCCTGTCGGCCTGCGCGGCGGATCCTGGACGGTGACGGCGACGCGCGGGCTGGCCGGCACGGGCACCGGCGACGGCTGGCCCCGTCAGGCGCTGATCACGCCGGGCGACGTGTTGCGCCGGCACGCGCAATACAACGAGATGGACTACCAGGCCTACGTCTTGGCGGACGCGACGCGCAAGGGGCTGCCGCGTGCGTGGTCGCCTCAGGATGTCTCTGCGCTCGAACTGCGATTCCTCTCGGACGCGGACAGCGCAGGCGCGACGGCGTTCCGATTCGAAGGCGCGATGCGCGCCAACCGAGGCGCGCAGGGCTATGGCGGCCAGGTAATCGTGCGTGCGGACCAGCCGCTGGAAATCGTGAAGGACGGCGCCACGCCCGGATTCCTGGGCGCCTCGGTCCGAGCGGCCGATATCAACGCCTTGGGCGCCGATCGCATTTCCATCGGAGGCTCGACCGCTCAATCCTCGATCAGCCCGGACCGGTTGAGATTCGACGTGCGCGGCGACGATATTTACCTGCGCAGCGGAGCGCTGCTGCGAGCTCCCGAAGTCCTGCTGATGACATCGGACACCAAATCGATCGTGGTGGAGCGCGGAGCCATCATCAATACGCTGGGCATGGGCGCCGCTCCCTACGACTCGCGCAACGGCTATCGCTACGGCCAATCCGACAGCAGCGTGAATGTGCTGGCGGTGTCCAACGGCTGGCTGGATTTCGCCAATGGCGTCAGCAGTCAGGATGCGGGGATCGAACTGGGCGCGGACTGCGCCGTCGCGGCTTGCGCGGCGCCCGCACGTCTCTATTCGGACGGCACGATCGCCATCGGCACCAGCAACCTGATCGTCCACGATGCGCTGCGCTACGGCACGCGCAATCTGGTGCTGGCGGCGAACAGCCTGAACGTGGGCAACGAGGCGGCGCTGGCCGACGCTGCCGCGCGCGGCGTGCTGCCGCCGGGGTTGCGACTGTCGCAGACCCTGTTGAGCCGCCTGTTGATCGGCGATCGGGAAATGGGCGCGCCGGCGTTGGAGCGCGTCATTTTCTCAATGAAGAACTCGGTCAATTTCTTCGGTTCGGTGAATCTGAGCACGCTGGATCCCACCACCGGAAAATCCAGCCTGCAGCAACTGGTGTTCAATACGCCTGCCATGTATGGACTGGGCGCGGCCGGCGATGTCGCGAGCGTGAGCACCGACACGCTGGTTTGGAACGGCGTGGCGGATGCGCCCGCGGGGGACATCGTTGCCGGCGGGGCCGGCACCGGACTCGGTCGTCTGGATCTGCGCGCCCGCCGCATCATGCTGGGCGATGCCAACGGAACGCCGTTGACGCCGCATCTGAACATGAAACGCCTCGCGCTGGGTTTCTCCCAGGTGACCATGGACGCGACGGAACGCATTTCCGCGAACGGTGAAGGCAGTGTGGGCGTCTATCAGTCTCGCGGAGATTACTCGAACGGCGCGTTTTCCTATTCGGGCGGCGACCTGGTGCTGCGCACGCCGCTGCTGACAGGCGAAGCCGCGTCCGTGTCCCGCATCACGGCCGGCGGCGCGCTGCGCCTGTCGGGTGCGGGACAGGCGGTCGGCGCCGCGGCCATCGGCGGATCGTTGTACCTGGTCGCGGACAGCGTCACGCTGGACAGCGCCATCGCCTTGCCCAGCGGCAAATTGAGCGTGCGGGCCGAACGGGACATCACGCTGGGCGACGGCGCGCGCATCGACATGGCCGGGCGCGGCACGACGCTGTTCGACCAGACCCGTTACAGCTGGGGCGGCGATGTCGAGCTGGAAAGCAAGTCGGGCAACATCATTCAGTCGGCCGGATCGGTCGTGGACGTTTCCGCCGCCTATAACCACGCAGGCAGCCTGCGCGCGTCGGCCATGGGCGCGACGGCTGGCCTGATCGCGCTGCGAGGCCAACTGCTGGGCAGCGCCAGCGGCGAATACGATGCCGGCGGCACCTATGTGCCCTTCGAAAACGGCGGCATCCAGCTGAAAGGGCAATCCATCGAGGATTTCGGCGGTCTGAATCGCCGCCTCACCCAGACCGGCGTCACCGGATCCCGCAGTTTCCAGACCAGGATCGGGGACCTGACGGTCGGCGACGAAGTCCGCGCCCGGCACGTCGTCATCGCCGCCGACGGCGGCAGCCTGCGCATCAATGGCAAGATCGACGCCAGCGGCGCACAGGTGGGCAGCATCCGGCTCGCGGCCATGAACGATCTGGTGCTCAACGGGCTGCTTGATGCACACGGAACGCTGCTGCGCGTCGACAGCGCCGGCGCCATCATCGACAGCCCGAACCGCGCCGTGATCGATCTGACGTCGCGCAAGGGACGGCTGATCCTGGCGGCGGGCGCGGAAATGGACCTTCGCGCCGGCACCGCGGCACCCGCGGGGACAGGCCCTGGCAGGAACGACGGCCGCGCCCGCGGCACCGTCGATTTGAACGCCTCCCGCATCGGCGCCAACGATGTCGCCTTGGACGTGCTGGGCGCGCCCCGCATCGCGGGCGCGATGCGCGTGGCGGTCAATGCGTTCGACTACGCCACCTACATCGATGCGCCGGCCGCCGGCGTGCCCGATGTCAACGGCAGGCGACCCCAGCAGATCACCCAGGCCTATCTCGATCGTATCCACCTGGACAATACGACATACATGAACGGGGCGTTGAACAACGCCGCGCTGTCCGGCCGGCTTGCCGCCCTGGGACCGTACCGTCTACGTCCCGGCGTGGAAATCAGCAGCGCGACGGCCGACGGCGACCTGACGATCAGCGGGGACCTGGACCTGTCCGGCTATCGCTATGGTCCGGGCGCGGATCCGTCCAACCCGGCCCGGCGCGGCATGGGCGAGCCCGGCGTCCTGTTGATACGGGCCAAGGGCAATCTCAATGTCTACGGCAGCATCAACGACGGTTTCGCACCGCCCTTGAGCACGGATGAAGACAGCCGCGCATGGAGGCTGGTGGGGCGGCTGGCGACGAACAATCCGAACGGCGTGGATCTGTGGCAGCAGAGCATCATCGTGCCCAAGAGCATCACCCTGCGAGGCGCCGCGGCTGGCGTCACCACGACGTTTCCCAATGTCGAGGGAGAATCGCTGAACTTCGACGCGCCGCTGCGCTCCAGCGTCATCAAGGCCCGCGTGCGCATGCCGACCGAGGTCCAACTCGAGAGTTATTTCAACCTGCGCGCTGGCACGGTGCTGGGCGGCGCGGTCACCACGCCCGACGGCACGGTCTACGCCGCGGGTACCATCGTCGCCGCCAACCTGCTGCTGGAGCCGGGAACCACGCTGGCCGCCGGCTTCATGGCTGACCAGAGCATTACGGTGGCGCCTTTCACCCTGCCCAAGGGCACGTCGCTGGGCATCTTCGACATGCAGCCTGCGCTGTCGAGCAACCTGACCCTGGCGCCGGGTTCCTATCTGCCATCGGGCTCGACGCTGCGCTTTGCCGGCAGCAGCGTGCCCCTGCGCGATCTGGACGCCAATGGCAAGCAGGGCCGCATCTGGGCCGTCGCGCCCATGTTGCCCGCCGGTACCGAGTCGTGGAGCCTTCGGCTGGCCGGCGGCGCGGATCTGGCGTCGGCCGACACGCGCGCCTTGCTGCCGTCCATGCAGCTGGCCGGAGGCGGCCAGGTCCGGCTGGCGGATCTGCATTATCAGCAGGACCTGTCGGGAGGACGGCTGGGCGAATCGCCCATTTTCAGCGTCATCCGAACCGGGAAGGGCGACCTGGACATCCTGTCCGGCGGCGACTTCCGCCAGACCTCGTTCTACGGCATCTATACGGCAGGCACGCAGTCCGGCCCCGTGCGGGATCAAAATGGCAACCCCGTCCTCAATGCCCTGGGGCAGGACGCCTACAACCTGAAGCGGGCCAGCGATCCGGACCAGTCCCTGGCGAATGGCCGCGAGTCCGTCCTGGGCGCGGGGTCGGCCCGCTACGAACCGCTGGTGACGGGCGGTCAGTACGCCGCCTGGTACCCGGAGCAGGGCGGCAACGTCTATATCGGCGTGCAGGGCAATATGCGTGCCGCCACCCGGGGCATCGCCAGCGGGCCGGAGCTGTCCGACAAGCGCGGATCGGGCTGGATGAGCGGAGGCTACACGGGTACCTGGCTGTGGCGGCAGGGCGGCGAAGACCTGGGGCAGCGCACCGCGTGGTGGATCAATTTCGGCACGTATGTGCCGACCGCGTTCTATTCTTCCATTCGCCAGCCGGGCGTCACGATAGAAGGCTTCACCGGCATTGGCGCGCTGGGCGGCGGCAATGTGGATGTCGCGGTGGGCGGCGATGCGGGGATCCAGAGAAAGCCCGGCAGCACATCCTCCTTCCGTTTCCCTTATAGCGACGGCCTGGTGCTGGCGGTGGGAAGCACGGGACGGATCACGCCGGACGGCGCCCGCGTCACGACGGGCGGGGGAGACCTCAGCCTGAAGGTGAACGGCGCGTTGAATCCCGTGGCGACATCCAGCTACGATGCCGCCGGCGCCGTCAATGGCGGGGTCACGAGCGACATGAACGGCGTGCTGACGAACCTGCGCGGCGCTCTGGACGTGTCTGCACGTAGCATCGGGCGTGTGGATCCCATGCGGATGGTGCCCGATCCGTCGGATTCGCGGCCCATGAATACGGATTCACCGACGCTGGGCCTGCCTTCGGGGGGCATAGTCATTGTGCCGGGAGACGCCACGGCGCGCCTGTCAACGAACAGCGATCTGGTGCTGGGCGGCGTTGGCGACGCCGGCCGCAACCGGCCTCTTGGCGGTACGCGCCTCATCAGCGGCGGCACGGAAATCGGCGGCGGCGCGCAGAGCTGGTTCAGCTTGTGGACCGATCGCACGAGCATCGACCTTCATGCCGCCGGCGGATCGCTGACGCCGATCTCGACTCAGCATGTCGACGGCACCAACGTATTTCCATTGATGTTCAACAGCGGGTTGATGGGCGAGAGTTTTCTCTATCCGTCCCGCTTCAGTGCGGTCGCATCGGCCGGCAGCATCTACTACGCTCCCCGGAAGGATACGGCCGGCGCGGCGTGGACCTTCGCGCCGGGTCCCAACGGCCGGGTGGAACTGTTCGCCGCCCGTTCGCTCAACGCCGGCGGCATGCCGACAGAAATGTCGGGCGCGGCCCCCGCCGTCATGCCGACGCCGGAGCGGCCCGCCTATCTCGTCGAATGGAATGTCGGCGGGTCGGCCATCCGGAAGACCAACGCCATCGCGCCTCCCGGCGCCTTGTTCGCTTTCGGGCTCGACACGGCGGCAGGACGGGCGCCGCAGTCCGACGCCGGCATCGCCCGCTACTACGCGGGCATGGACATCGTTGGCCTGCAGACAGGCAGCCTGGTGACGTCCATCGATGGCAATCAGTATCGCGCCGCCCGTCCGGCTTGGATCCAGGCTGGCCGCGACATCGTCAACCTCAAGGGCCTGATTCTCAACCAGCGACCCAACGACGTTTCCCGGATCGCCGCCGGCCGCGACATTATCTACGCCAATGTCGATATTGCCGGGCCGGGCTGGCTGGAGATCATTGCCGGCCGCAACCTGACACAGGAAGACAGGGGCCGCCTGGGCAGCGTCGGCCTGATCGACGGCAAGCCCGCCACCGGCAAGGGCGGCGCCGGCATCGTCGTCAGCGTCGGCGGCGAGGGCGACTACACCGCCTTCGCCCGGCGCTATCTCGACCCCGCCAATCGCGCCGACCCCGGCCAGACCCTGGCCAGCCAGCCAGGCAAGGCCATCAAGACCTACGAGCGCGAACTGGCCGACTGGCTGCGCGCGTTCCAAGGCTACGACGGCCCGACCGACCAGGCGCGCGCCTACTTCGACGCGTTGCCGCCGGAGCAGCAGCGCATCTTCCTGCGCCAGGTCTACTACGCCGAGCTGACCCAGGGCGGGCGCGAGTACAACGACGCGGCGGGGCCGCGCCCCGGCAGCTACGTGCGCGGCCGGCAGGCCATCGCCTCGCTGTTCCCCGAAGTCGACGCACAGGGCCGCCCGATCCGCTACCAGGGCGACATCACCCTGTTCGGCGGCTCCGGCATCCAGACGCTGTTCGGCGGTCCGATCCACCTGCTGGCGCCGGGCGGCAAGATGATCTTCGGCGTGGAAGGGATGGCGCCGCCGTCAACCGCCGGCGTGGTGACGCAGGGCGCGGGCGACATCCAGATGTACGCCAAGGGCAGCATCCTGCTGGGGCAGAGCCGGGTCATGACCACGTTCGGCGGCCACATCATGGGCTGGTCGGCGGAAGGCGACATCAACAGCGGCCGAGGCGCCAAGAGCACGGTGGTCTACACGCCGCAGCGCCGGCTGTACGACGCCGTGGGCAACGTCAGTCTGTCGCCGACGGTGCCCAGCACCGGCGCCGGCATCAGCACGCTGAATCCGATCCCGGAAGTGCCCAAGGGCGACGTCGACCTGGTCGCGCCGCTGGGCACGGTGGATCCGGGCGAGGCCGGCATCCGCGTGTCGGGCAACATCAACATCGCCGCGCTGCACGTGGTCAATGCCGCCAACATCCAGGTCCAGGGCGAATCCAAGGGCATCCCGGCGACGGCGACGGTGAACACCGGCGCGCTGACCTCGGCCAGCTCGGCCGCGTCGTTGGCCACGCAAAGCGCGCAGGAGATGACGCGGCAACAGCAGGCATCCGCGCGCCAGAACCTGCCGTCCATCATCTCGGTGCAGATCCTGGGCTACGGCAACGAGCCGGCGTCCGGAGCGACCGGGGAGGGCGCGGCGCCCGCCGGACAGCCGCCACGGCGCGACGGCAGCGCCAGCGGCTACGACCCGCGCAGCGTCTTCCAGATGCTGGGCAACGGCGACATCCCGGAAGCGCAGCGGGCAAGGCTCACGGACGCCGAACGGCGCAGGCTGTCGGGAGGCTGAAGCGGGCGCCGTTCCTGTCACGCGGCAGTCATACGCCATTACTACATTGCCTGTTCACCGATCGCCACCGCGTCCGGCCGGCTTCCGGCCCGCCGGACGCGGCATGGGCGGGGCGCTTGCGCGGCAGGCGCGTGGCGCTCCGTCCTTGGGGGCAGCAAGCGCACCGCGTGCGTGCGGCGTGGGGGGGTATGTTTTTTTGGCGTTCGAAGGCGGCCCGCTGCACGCGCACGCTTTGGCGCGCGCGCCGCTGGCCGGCGCTGCTGTTGCTGGCGGCCTGTTGCTGGCGCGCGCAGGCCGCGGAGGCGCCGCCCGAGCCTCGGCCCATTTTCGCCTTCGACATTCCCGCCCAGCCGCTGCAGGCCGCGCTGGAACAGTACAGCAATGTGACGGGTGGATCGGTGGTGTATCGCGCAGCGTTGACCGTGGGGCGGCGTTCGGCCGCCGTGAAAGGAATCCATACGCCGGAGGCTGCCTTGCGCATGCTGATCGAAGGTTCTGGCCTGGTCGCCGAGTACACCGCGACGAACGCCGTGGTGCTGCAGCCCGAGCCGGCCGCGCCGGCCGTCGCGCGGCGGCCGGCAAATCCCACCGGGTCGTTCTATCGCAGCTACTACGGCCTGATCCAGGCCGGCGTGCGCGATGCGCTCTGCGGCCTGCCGGCGCTGGCCGTGGGCAGTTTCCGGGCGGCGGTGAGCTTTGGCGTGTCGGAGCAGGGACGGGTGCGGGACGCCCATCTGCTGGATTCCAGCGGCGACGCGGACCGCGACGAGGCGATCACGCAGGCGCTGAACGGCATCGCCCTGGGCAAGGCGCCGCCCGAGGGCCTGGCGCAGCCTTTCGTGATGCTGATCGTGCCGCAGTCGGCCGACCACGACCGCGCCTGCGTCATCCGCTGAGCGCCTGACCCGGATCCATGATGCCTTCCAGCCTGGCCGTACTGCGCGATTTCATGCTGCAGCGCTACGACGATCTCAAGGCGCGCCTGACGCGGCGCCTGGGCTGCGCCGACATGGCCAGCGACGCCTTGCAGGACACCTGGCTGCGGCTGGAGGGCAAGGACGAACTGGGGCCGGTCGACAGCCCGGGCGCGTACCTGCTGCGGATGGCGGTCAATGTGGCGGTGGACCAGCAGCGCGCCGAAAACCGCCGGCTCACCTCCAGCGAGGCCGAGGCCTTGCTCGCCTTGCCCGACCCCGCGCCCGGTCCGGCGCAGACGGCGCAAGGCCGCGAGGAACTGGACACGCTGGTGCGGGTCATGGGCGAGCTGTCCGAGCGTCAGCGCGGGGTGCTGTTGGCCGTGCGGCTGGAAGGACTGCCGCAGGCCGAGGTGGCGACGCGCATGGGTGTGTCGTTGCGCACCGTGGAGCGCGAATTGCGCAGCGCGCATGAGCACTGTGCGACGCGCGTCCGTAATTTATTGTCACCATAAAAAATGCATCCCCAAGGCGGATTCCGGCTGCGAGAACCGTCATAGGGGTAGCAAGGGGAATAACGGCGCGCCGCCGCTCCATGCCGGCATCGCCGTACAGAGAGAATCGTCATGAAGAGTGCATCCCGCGACGCCCGACGCAGACAGGCGGACATCGAGCGCCAGGCCCGTGCCTGGATAAGGCTGCTGGCCTCCGGCCAGGCCACGCTGCATGACGCCGAGGCCTTGAAGCTGTGGTGCGCGGCCAGCGAGGCGCATGCCGCCGCCTTCGCGCTGGAACGGCGGTTCTGGAACCAGGTGGGACCCGCCGCGCAACAGTTGCAGCGGCAGACGGCGCGGGCGTCCCACGAGCGCCCGGCTGCCCGCGCCTGGGGCCGCCGCGCGTTCCTGGGCACGGCGCTGGGCGGCACGGCCGCCGCCGCCATCGCCGCGGTGGTGGCGCCGCCGTTCGGCCTGTGGCGCTCGTTCGATGAGTGGGACGCAGACTACCGCACCGACACCGGCGGGCGCCGCCAGTTCGGCCTGGACCGGCAGGTGCAGGTCGACATGAACACGCAGACCAGCATCGCCCTGCGGCCGGATGTGGCGGGCGCGCTGGGCATGGAGCTGATCACGGGCGAAGCGGCCTTCGAGGCGCTGGCGCCCGACCGCAAGGTCACGGTGCTGGCCGGCGCCGGCAAGGCCAGCGCCAGCCAGGCGAAGTTCGAGCTGCGTCGCACCGGCAGCAGCGTCTGCCTGACCTGCGTCAGCGGCGAGGTCGCGCTGTCGCACGCGGGCGGCGAGCTGGTCCTGGCGCCGCGCCAGCAGGTCAGCTACGACCGCGAGCAGGTGGGCGCGATCCAGACGATAGACCCCGATGAGACCTCGGCCTGGCGGCAGGGCGCGCTGGTGTTCCGCCAGACGCCGCTGCCGGCCGTGGTGGCCGAGATCAACCGCTACCGGCGCGGCCACGTGGTGCTGCTGGACGGCAAGCGCGGCGCCAGCGCCATGAGCGGCCGCTTCGAGATCCGCGACATGGAGAAGGTGCTGGTGCAGATCGAGCGCGCCTTTGGCCTGACCGCCACGCGGCTGCCCGGCAACGTCGTCCTGCTCAGCTGAGCGGGCCCCCCGCGCGCCGGCTCATGGGCCAGCCGCGCGGACCTGCCTGCGCCGTGTCGGTTTTGCGCCGCGAAACTCGTCCTACCCATGCAGACCCGGTAGCAGAGCGCCAGGCAGGCGCGGGCCGCGGCTGCGCGATGGAGATAGCAGCAGTGTCGCGCAAACCGAACATAGGCATACGAGAGCTGAAGGAAAACCTGTCGGCCGTGGTGGATTCCGCCTGGGAGCATCCCGTGTCGGTGCACCGCTATGGCTCGCCCTGGGTCTGGATCGTCTCGCACGAAGTCTGGACCCGCAATACGCGCCGCATCGACTTCAATCCGGCCGGCCATCCGCTGGCCGCCGTGCGCCAGCATCTGGACATGGCGATGCGCGAGCGCCAGCCGCGCCTGCATGCGGCGGCGCTGCGGGCCATGCTGCGCATCGAGGCGCAGCCGCTGCTGCGGGCGCTGGCGGTGCAGCTGCTGTACGGACTGGAAACCGAGGCCGCGCTGCATGAGCAGATCTCCTGCAACCTGCTGTTCCGCTGGTTCGTCGGCCTGTCCCTGGACCAGCAGATCTGGACGCCGCAGGAATTTGGATATTCGCTGGAGCGCGTGCTGGCCAGCGCCGAGCTTGTGGCCATCCTGGAGGAACTGCTGCTCGGCGCGCCGGTGGCGCCGATCGCGCAGGCTAACGGCATTCCGCTGAACCAGGCTTTGTTGAGGGAGTGGCGGGCCCGCAGCGTGCGGGGCGGTTGAGATGGGTTTGGCGGGTTTTTCTTCTAGGAATCGTCTTAGAGAAAGACCGCAATGCCGGCCCCTGCCGGACCCCTGCAAGGAGATCGCCGTGTCAGCCATCGTCACCGTGGGTATGTTGGAACTGGACCGCAAGCTGTCCAAAGTGCTGGATAGCGCCCGCCGCGTTCCGGTGTCGGTGTCGCGCTATGGCTCGCCCTGGGTGTGGGTGGTGTCGCACGAGGCCTGGATGGGGCAGGTCCAGCTCACCCGCTTCGTGCCGCCCAGGCATCCCCTGGTGGGCCTGCGCGAGCACGTGGACGACGTGCTGCGCGGCCATGCCGCCATGCTGGAGCGGGCCGTCGCGCAGCTGGCGCTGCGCACCGATGCGGCGGTGCTGTGCCGCGCCTTCATCCTGCAACTGCTGTATCCGGTGGGCAGCCGCCGCTACTTCCTGGAGCAGATCGCCTACAACCTGCTGTTCCGTTGGTTCGCCGGCCTGACGCAGGGGCTGGGCGCCGACGAGGAGGCCGACCTGGACCGGGAGCTGGACCTGATCGGCCGGCGCCCGGAGATCGTGCAGGTGCTGCACCAGGCGCTGGACGACGGCTTGCTGACGCCGCCGAGCTGGGCAGTGCGCAAGCGGGTAGCCAGGAGTCCGGCCGGCACCGGACAGCGCCCGCTTGCGCGAGGCGTTGCGGGCTACGCGGCGAACGCGGGCCTGGCCGGCGCGCGTTGACGCCGTGGCATCGCGCTCCCGTCCGACGGACAGCATCGGCATGACGGTCACGCCCGCCCGCCGCCCACCCGCGTCCGGCGATGTCCGGGCCTGTCTGAGCGATTTCCTGGTCGCCAATTACGCGCGGCTGATCGGCCGCCTGCGCGCCCGCCTGGGCTGCGAAGACCTGGCTTCCGACAGCCTGCACGACGCCTGGCTGCGCCTGGCGGATGGGCCGGCGCCGGAGCCGGGTGGCGCGGCGGGCGTCGTCAACCCCGGCGCCTACCTGTTCCGCATGGCCTGCAACATCGCCATCGACCGCCTGCGCGCCGAGCAGTTGCGGCGCGCGGGCGGTCCCGAGCTCGAACCGGACGAGGTCGAGGACGGCGCGCCCGGCCCGCAGCAGATCGCGCAGGCGCGTTCCTCATTGCGCGACTTCCTTCGGGAAGTGGACACGCTGCCCAGGCAGCAGCGCGCCGTGTACATCGACGTGCGCATCGAAGGGCTGCCGCAAAGCGCGGCGGCCTCGCGCTACGGCCTGTCGTCGCGCATCGTGCGGCGACACCTGCGCGATGCAGGCCGGCACATGGCGGGGTATGCGCACAGGCTGGCCTGTCCGACGCCGCCACGCGCGCAGTGAAACGGCCGCGCGCGCAGGCGAATCTGTCGCCGCGGACGCAAATCCTTCATATGGGGTCGCTACGATTTTCGTCACCCGCCCGCCGCGCGCAGCCGGCGTGGCCGCCCCGTCACCGTCCAGCCCCCGTTCGAGTCCATCCGCCATGCCCAGGAATCCTCCGCGCGACACAGCAGGCCAGCAGGGATTCACGCTGGTCGAGGTCATGGTGGTGCTGGTCATCGTCGGCATCGCCACGGCGGCCCTGGGCCTGTCCATCCGTTCCGATCCGGCCCGCAGGCTGCGCGACGACGCTCAGCAGCTGGCGCTGCGCATGCAGACCGCGCAGCAGGAAGCGCGCGCCGACGGCCGGCCCATCGCCTGGCAGGCGGATCTGTCCGGCTACCGTTACACGCGCGGCACCTGGGCGCTGGACGACGCCGCGCCGACGCTGGACATGACGCGGCTGGACGCCTTCGAACGCGACGCCACGCTGCGCCCGCAGCGCTGGCAATCGGGCGAGGTGCGCGTGACGCCCGCCAGGCCGGTGACGCTGGATGGCGAATGGTTCGGCGAGCCCTGGCAGCTGAAACTCTCCAACGGCGCGGC
This sequence comes from Achromobacter sp. 1011791174, assembly GCF_059760925.1. NCBI lineage: Bacteria > Pseudomonadati > Pseudomonadota > Betaproteobacteria > Burkholderiales > Alcaligenaceae > Achromobacter > Achromobacter sp. 1011791174. The sequence continues at coordinate 1,950 of NZ_JCBANH010000031.1, read as the reverse complement.
CGAAGTGGTCTTGCGGCGCACCGGCGGCGGACGCTATGTGGTCCAGTAGCGCGGGGGCCGGCGGGCAGCGGGGATTCACGCTGCTGGAAATCCTGATCGCGCTGGCCATCGTCAGCGTGGCGCTGGCAGCCGTGATGCGCACGACCGGCATGCTCACCACCAACAATGGCGTGCTGCGCGACCGCGCGCTGGCGCTCATGTCGGCGCAGAACCGGCTGGTTGAGCTGCAGCTGGCGCCGCCCGTGGCCACGGTGAGCCGGGATCGCGCGCCCTGTCCGCAGGGCGGATTGGCGCTGGTATGCGAAACGCGCCTGACCGACGTGGTGCGAGGATCCCGCCTGGCGACCGTGGAAGTGTTCCGCGACCGGCAGGCGGGCCCCCGGCTGGCCACGCTCAGCGCGGCGCTGGACAATCAGAGATAGAGAGCCATGGACCGGCGCCGGCAGAGTGGTTTCTCGCTGATCGAGGTGATCGTGGCCATCATGATCATGGCCATCATCAGCCTGCTGTCATGGCGGGCGATCGACAGCGTCTCGCTGACCAGCCGCAAGCTGGACGCGCGCAGCGACGAGATCACGGCGTTGCAGCGCGTGTTCGACCAGTTCGAGCGCGACGTCGCGTTGCGGGCCAGCCCCATGCAGGCCGCCGGCCAGGACTTCGGCGGCGTAGCGATCCGGCTGCGCGCCGCGCAGTCCGACCTGCGCAGCGTGGAGCTGATGCGCAGCGTGGCCGGGCCGGCGGCGGGCTGGCAGCGCGTGCTGTGGGAGCGCGATGGCCGCAAGCTGTTGCGCGCGGCCGGTCCCTCTGGGGATCGCTATCCGCTGGCGCCGCCAGGTCCGGGCGAAACCGTGCTGGACGAGGTGCAGGAGTTCAACGTCCGCGCCTGGGTGCCAGGCAGGGGGTGGGGCGCGTTTCCAACCGGCGACGCGCCCGCCGCGACCGGGCTGGAATTGATCATCGCGCGCGGCCCGCCGGGCGAGCTGCAACGCTATCGCCGCGTGTACGCGCTGCACTAATGCGGCAGATCAATGCAACCGCAATTTTCGCGCGCGCCACCTGGCCACGCGGCCCAGGAGTCATATGCCCATGCGTGAAATCAGAATGCCTTCCTTGTCCGCCGCCCGCGCCGCCAGTCTGTGCCTGATGGCCGCCGCGCTCGCGGGCCTGGCGTGGTGGGGGTGGGCGCTGATGGAGCCCTTGCCCCAGGCCGCCACGCCCGCCGCCCGCGCCGGGGTGCCGCCAAGCGGCGCGGAACAGGCCGCCGCGTGGCTGGCGCCCGGCGCCGCGCGGCTGGATGTGAGGGTTGCGGGCGCGCTGTCCGGCGCCGGCCGTGGCGCGGCGGTGCTCTCGGTCAACGGCGGCCCGCCGCAGGCCTATGCGATCGGCGATGCGCTGACCGGCACGGCGCGTCTGGCGGACATCGAGGCGCAGGCGCTGATCGTGGAGCAATCGGGCGAGCGCATCCGCCTGCCCATGCCCGCACTGCAGGACAGCGCCAGCGGCGGACTAACGGCGGCGGCGCGCCAATAAAGCCATTCAGTCGCCAAGATGCTTGCTTTTTATGGCAATAATGCTTTAAAATACGCTATGTTGCATTCATTTGGCGTTGCGCGCTGTTCGTGCGCAAGTCATGTTGATCGCAGCTCATCTCCATGGCGCGGCCGTCCGATGCTCCCCCCGCAGCAGCACGCATCCGGCCCGCCCGACACCCTGCGCATTGTGTCTTGGCGGGAAGGCCACTGCCTTGAATAGGAGAGCATTCATGTTTCGCAAGCTCGGCGACAAATGGCAATTCGAAGTCGCACCGCTCAACTGGAAGGCGCCCGACACGGGCCAGCACACAGAGGCCGCTCCGGCTTCGGCTGAAACCCAGGGCTCGGAACGTTCCGACGGCCAGCGCGACGCCAACTAAACCCGCCTCCTGGCCCATCACGGCCGCCGCCGGTTCTC